>JAISKQ010000259.1 GCA_031260865.1 Prevotella sp. | reverse complement strand
CAAGAACACAGAAATAATAAAAATGCGAAAATCAACTGGCAATTCACCGCTAAGGATGCTCGCATTAAATTAAAACGGTTATATCCGACATTTATTAATTAACTAAACACTAGTACACTCAAAACTTATTACTCAAAACTTCCAACTCATATATAGATAATTTTGTTTGGAGAAAACGCATATTTTTTAGTTAAAAATATCATGAAATATTTTTTTCAAATTAACATCTACATTTTGTTTTTCATCATATTTTATATTTACCTTTGCCTTGCTTTGTTTCGTTAAATACGAACGAAAAGGGAATCAGGTGAAAATCCTGAACAGACCCGCTGCTGTAAGCTCTGTAAAAGCTTGTGCGACAATAGCCACTGTAACAAATGGGAAGGCTGTGCAAGACGGAGTAAGTCAGAAGACCTGCAAAGCGAATTATTCGGATAGCTTTCGAGGAATAAGGCTTAGGAAACAGTTTAAAGAATATCCCTTCTTTTCTTTGTTCTTATCGAAAGCATCTTATTAAATAATTTGTAACGATGAGGACTTTTTTATTTACCGGCTTATTTTTTTCTGTCATAGGATGTATTCCTTTACAAGCACAGACCAACGATAGTATCAAAACACAAAAACTATCGGAAGTAGAAGTGTCGGCGCAAATAAAGCCTTCCGCGTCGCGCTCCACTACCCCACTCCAAGTAATCGACAATACAGAAATAGAGCGTATCGGAATACTTTCCGTATCGGATGCCGTACGCCGTTTTTCGGGAGTAACGGTAAAAGACTATGGCGGAATTGGAGGTATGAAAACGGTCTCCATCAGAGGAATGGGCGCACAACATACGGCTGTTAGTTACGACGGAGTAACAATGAGCAACGTGCAATCGGGACAAATCGACATCAGCAGGTTCTCTTTGGATAATGTATCCATGATAACCCTTTCTATCGGACAGTCGGATAATATATTCCAACCGGCACGGTCGTACGCCTCGGCGGGATTACTGGAAATAGCGACCGCAAACCCTGTTTTCACCAATAAGCCGTACAATATAAACACACAAATAAAAACAGGCTCGTATGGCTTGTTTAACCCGACTATATACTTTGCCCGACGCGTCAACGGGAAGTTCTCGGTTTCGCTAAACAGCGGATGGGAAAGAGCGGACGGCAGGTATAAGTTTTTATTCAAAAACGCGGGTCAAACAGAGGAACGCAAGCGCAGAAACTCGGATGTGGATATATGGCGTACCGAACTGAACTTGTACGGAAATATGGGAAAAGGCGGAGAATTGAGATTCAAAGCCAACTATTTCGATTCGGAAAGAGGATTGCCCGGTTCTGTCATTTTCTATCGGGATGACAACGACGAAAAAGTTTGGAATAAAGACCTGTTCACACAGTTGTTTTATAAAAACAAACTCAATGATAAATTAGATGTAAAAGGGCAATTGAAATTCAGCCGTAATTATTATAAATACACTTCAATAACGAATAATGTAACCGGAGGAATACAGGAAGACCGGAACACGCAATATGAATATTACGCTTCAGCCGGCATTCTATATAAACCACTGAGATACATCTCGTTAAGTTTATTCGAAGATGTTTTTCAGAATCGTCTGAATAGTAATTTCGCGGAAGTGGACAAACCCGAAAGGCTGTCTTCCCTTAGCGCTTTTTCCGCTCAGTTCAGCAATAAAAAGTTAACGATAACAGGTAGTTTATTAGCTACTTATGCCAACGAAAGCGTAAAAGGAGGAAAATCGCCGGATGACAAGAAGAAAATCACGCCATCTATAAGCCTTTCATACTTACCTTTTAACGAAACAAATATTAGAATACGGGCTTCCTACAAGAAAATTTTCAGAGCGCCTACTTTCAATGACTTATATTATATACGCTTGGGAAATATTAATCTAAAGCCCGAATACGCGACCCAATATAACGCGGGCGCGACATGGACCGAAAAGCTATCCGAGACGTTTGACTTTGTCAGCATATCCTTAGACGGCTACAAGAATAAGGTGGATAATAAGATTGTACCTTTTCCGACAATGGATATTTTCAAAATGCGTAATTATGGAAAAGTGGATATGAGCGGACTGGATTTGAACGCCCGCGTCCACGCGACAATTAGTTCGGAAATAGCAATGGATTTATCCGGAAATTACAGTTACCAGAAAGTTATAGATGTAACCGATGAAAACAGCAAGAACTATAAAGACCAGATTCCATATACCCCTCGTCATTATGGATCGGGGGCGATAAGTATCGAAAACCCCTGGGTAAACATTGCCTATACAGTTATTATATCGGGAAAACGATACGCGTCGAACCAGAATATCCCGGAAAATGAAATAGAGCCATATACAGACCACAGCATCTCCCTGAATAAAACATTTTCAATACATAACAATCATCTGCGGTTACAGTTGAACCTGACCAATTTGGCTAATAAGAATTACCAAATCATACAGTATTACCCTATGCCGGGACGGTCGTTTACGCTATCCGCCAATTATAATTTTTAATCCCTAAATATTCAGCTTTATGAAAAAGAGTACATTCTTTTACATCTTTCTTTCTTTGTCACTCGTTTTAGGATTCGCTTCTTGTAGCGACGATGACGGTTATCCTGTTGTAGAACCGCCTTTGGTCGGTACAGGCGCGTATATCTTAAATGAAGGAAATTACGGAAGTAACGATGCCAATCTTACTTATTACGATTATGAAACGGGCAAGGTCACTTATAGTATATTTGAATCTATAAACCAAAAACAATTGGGTGATACCGGACAGGATATAATCACTTATGGTAATAAAACCTATGTGGCAGTAGCCGGTTCCGCGGTTATTTATGTGTTGGACAAAACCGGTAAGATATTACAAACAATAGAATCGACAAAAGACGGAAAAAAACAGCAGCCAAGAAACCTGACCGCATACGATGGCAGAATATATGTGACCTATTTTGACGGTTACTTAGCTAAAATAAATCCAAACACATTAACGATTGAGGCTCAGGTGGCAGTAGGTCGTAATCCTGAATTTGTACGCGCGTCGAAAGGGAAGCTCTATGTCTCCAATTCGGGAGGGCTGGATTACGACAAACCGATTGGTTATGACAAAACAGTATCGGTAATAGATGTCGCTACCTTTAAAGAAGATAAAAAAATAGAAGTGGTAATCAATCCGGATAAAATGGCGGTTGACAGCCGGGGTGATATATATGTTATTTCCAAAGGAAATTATGACGATATTTCCAATACGTTGCAACGAATAGACGCGGATACACATACTATAACTCAAATAGGTAAAGCAACCGCCATGACAATGTGTAACGATAAATTATACTATATCTATTCCCAATGGGGTGTAGCAACTATAATATATGGCGTATATGACACGAAAGCAAAAAAAATACTTACCGATAATTTCATCACCGACGGAACTGTTGTAAATGACCCGTATAGTATATCCTCCGATCCTGTAAAGAATTATATTTTCATCGGAACATCCGACTATATTACGAATGGTGATATGTATGTATTCAGCGCGGATGGCAAGTTAATCAAAAAATTCGACACAGGAGGATTAAATCCGACAGCAACCTGTTCCACAATTAAATAGCCTCATCAAATGAGATTTTTCAACACAATACTGCTTTTTTCAATAATCTTTGTCCTCGCGGCCTGTAATAAAAACAGGTCGGCAGGACAAGGTTATGTTCAATCCCAAGAAGATACAACCTACACCGTACATTACGCAAGGGGTTTTCAGGTAAAGAAACAGGTCGGTTATACGATTGTTTCTGTCCGCAACCCTTGGGATACCACGCGCTTATTGCAAACATACATCTTGGTGGATAAACAAAAAGAACCGCCGGTAAATCTGCCTCAGGGCGTCATTGTAAGGATACCGTTGAGCAACGCGGCGACATATTCCACCATACATTGTTCATCTCTGAACGAGTTGAACGCGGTGGATATTATAAAAGGAGTCTGTGAACCTCAATATATTAAGTTGGATATTATTCAGCAAGGTATAAAAAACGGAACTATCGCCAATCTGGGAATGGCGAGTAAGCCCGATGTGGAAAAGATAATCTTGCTTAATCCGGATGCTATTTTTGCCACACCCATACAAGGTTGGACATACGGCAATATAGAGAAAACAGGGATCCCCGTCTTGGAAACGACGGATTATGTAGAATCCCATCCGCTCGGACGCGCCGAATGGATACGGTTCTATTCCCTATTCACAGGAAAAGAACAACTGGCTGATTCTCTTTTTGCCATTACGGAAAAGAACTATAATGAGGTGAAAGCGATGGTCGCTAAAACGTCCCGCCGTCCTTCCGTCCTGACGGATATCCGCTATCAGGGAACATGGGATATGCCGGGAGGAAGAAGCTTTATGGCTAATATGCTGGCTGATGCCGGAACTTTATACCCATGGAATGACGACAAGTCCACTTCTCATATACCCTTAGCCTTTGAAAGCGTTTTAGATAAAGCAGGAGAAGCGGATATATGGATTATAAAGTATTATGCGCCATCCGACATGACATACGAAAGCCTTGCGAAAGAATACAAGCCTTATTCCTATTTCAAAGCGTTCAAACAAAAGAACATTTTCGGATGTAATACAGCCTATTCCGATTATTACGAAGACCTGCCGATACATCCCGATTATATCTTAAAGGATATGGCGTATGTTTTTCATCCGGAGCTATTTCCCGGTTATGTACCCAAATATTATAAGAAACTGAGTGAATAACAGAAATCCGTAGTCGGATTATCATTAACTTTTCCCTATTTCCGCGCGTAATCACAGATTGCTTGCCTTCCTTTTGCACAAAGCCGCGATAAAACGTTGAACGCGGCGAAGGGATGATTCCGCTTTTACGGTTGTATCAAAAGCATTAGCCAACTTTTCGAATCTTACCGTTTGTACCTTGCACAGAGCGATGATAAAATCCTTTGATTCCTAAAATCCGCAACCGTTTATTTACTGCTTTCATCCTGTCCTGATTAAAACATGACGATCGTATTTTCCTTCCATTTCTTTTGCTAAAAGATAGTTAGGAAGCAAGTGTTCACTGATGAGGGAAACGAGATGTGTCATAAAGTTAGAAATTAGAAATGTTAATCAAAATCATCTTTGTCCACCTGCGAATCATCGAATATAATACTATCAAACAGGTCGGGCTGGAAAAAGCGTGTGATAAACCATTTGTTGTCTTGTACTAATAGCCTGCCGTATTCTTCTCCTTTCAGCGAATTGATACAGGCATCGGGAATGTAATCGTTGTTGATTATAAATTCCAAAAATTCAAGTGGAGCAGGGTAATTGCCTGTCAGAAGGGCAATCCCATTTTGCTTGGCTGATTCCTTGTTGTACAGTTTATTCTTTGGATATTTTATGAGTGCAGCGCCGGCAGGCAAAACACCCGCACCATTTTTGGGATATGACAACAGAAGAATATTTTGCTCGTTTTTATATTGATTATTGCGAACATATTCATCAATATTTGGGGTTTCGGGAAAGGCGCCCATCCAGAATTTTTTCCATTCGTCGCAATTTTTGAAAAACGCTATTGGCTCGTTTTTATTGTATTTCAATATCTCGTTATGAC
>JAISKQ010000250.1 GCA_031260865.1 Prevotella sp. | reverse complement strand
AATCAAAAACACACACAAAACCGTCTTTCTTTCATTATAAATATTTTACCTTTGCTTTTAGTTAAATCTAAAAACAATTATAACCTTATGACGAAGAAATTAATCCTTTCCTTTTTTATATCATTGGTTGCTATACCTCTGATATTCGCACAAGAAGCACGATTACTCAGATTTCCTTCCACGAATGGCTCGGAAGTCGTCTTTTCTTATGCCGGAGATTTATATAAAGTCTCGATAAACGGAGGTGAAGCCAAACGTTTAACCTCTCACATCGGGTACGAAATGTTCCCTAAATTTTCTCCGGATGGAAATTCAATCGCTTTTACAGGACAATATGACGGTAATACCGAGGTCTATACAATCCCATCTGTCGGAGGAGAACCTTTGCGTGTCACATATACCGCCACAAACCACCGGGATGATATTGGCGACCGCATGGGACCTAACAACATCGTTATGGGCTGGACTCCCGACGGAAAAGATATTATATACCGCAACCGTATCAGCGACGGATTTACAGGAAAATTGTATCTTGTAAATAATGAAGGCGGAATGTCCACCGTAATACCTTTGCCTGAAGGCGGATTTTGCAGTTATTCGCCGGATGGGAAGAAATTGGCGTACAACCGTGTGATGCGCGAATTCCGCACATGGAAGTATTATAAAGGTGGGATGGCTGATGACATCTGGATATATGACCCTGCTACCAAATCGGTTGAAAATATTACGAATAACGATGCGCAAGATATTATGCCTATGTGGATTGGCGACAATATTTATTTTATTTCCGACCGCGACCGCATCATGAATATTTTTGTGTACAATACAAAAACAAAACAAACAGCAAAGGTTACTAATTTTACGGAGTATGATGTGAAATTTCCAAGTCATCATGGTAATGTAATCGTTTTCGAAAACGGCGGATACCTGTATAAATTGGATGTTGCAAGCGGTAAACCTGTAAAAATCAATGTATCATTGGCTTCCGATAATATCTACGCGCGCAGCGAAGTCAAAGACGGTGGAAAATACATAACCGCCGCCAGTATATCGCCTGACGGAGAACGTTTGGTGGTTACTGCCCGCGGAGAAGTATTCAATATTCCGGCGGATAAAGGGGTAACTAAAAATATTACCCGTTCGCCCGGAGCGCATGAACGAGATGCTCAGTGGTCTCCTGACGGTAAATCAATCGTTTATATTTCTGACGCCACAGGCGAAACAGAACTTTATCTACAGGATGCGACAGGTTCGGATGCTGTGCAGCTTACCAAAAACAACGATACGTATATTCGTGGCTTTGAATGGAGTCCTGATTCCAAATCAATCGTTTATACAGACCGTAAGAACAGAGTAAATTTGTTGGACGTCGCGTCAAAGCAAACGACGTTATTATTGCAAGACCCTGCGGGAGAGCCGAGGGGCGTTACTTTCTCCCCGGATAGCAAATGGCTGACATATACACGTACAGAGTCGAATGAATTTAATGTGATATATGTATATAACATCGCGGCGAAAAAAGAATCGGCTATTACGGATAAGTGGTATGAATCATCCGGCGCTGTATTCAGCAAAGACGGGAAATATTTAATATTTTCATCTGCCCGCGACTTCAATCCAACGTACGGATCTAAAGAATGGAATCATATATATCAAAACACAAATGGCGTTTATTTAGCCCTTTTGTCGAAAGATACGCCATCTCCATTCCTTGAAAAAGACGCTGAAGTAAAAATAGGGGACGCTAAAAAAGCGGATGTTCAGAAAAAAGATTCCACAAACAGCGTGAAGATAGATATTGAAGGTATTACCGATAGAATCATCAAATTACCGCTTGCACCCGGATCTTATTATAGCTTTTATTCGGATGGAACAAAAATCTATTATAACAAACGCGGCTCGGTTGCCTTTTATGACCTGAAAACAAAAAAGGAGGAAACTATCGTTGAAGGAGCGTCGATGTCTGTCAACAATTATGACAAAAAAGCTTTGTTCTTCAAATACAGACAATTGTATGTGACGAATATTCCTACTGGAAAGATTGATCTTAAAGACCCTGTTAATCTGTCGAATATGAAGATTTCAACAGATTATCCGTTGGAATGGGCGCAAATATTCGATGAAGCATGGCGTGTATATCGTGATGGATTTTATTTAGAAAACATGCACGGCTTGGATTGGAAAGCCATCAAGAATAAATATGCCGTATTAGTACCTTATGTGAAAAATCGTTTGGACTTGAATTATGTCATCGGAGAAATGATAGGGGAATTGGGCTGCGGTCATGCTTATGTGAATCCGGGCGAAGCAGATAGGGCTGAAAGAATAAACACAGGTTTATTGGGCGCTGAAATATCGAGAGATAAGAGCGGTTTTTTCCGCATCGAAAAAATATTGCAGGGCGCGTCATGGAGTAAAGAACTTCGTTCGCCACTCACAGAATCGGGCATAGAAGCTAATGTGGGTGATTTTATTGTTGCCATTGACGGAATACCGACCAATAGCGTAAAAGACATGTATTCGCTGCTTACGGGAAAAGCCGACGTGCCTACCGAAATTTCATTGAATAGCAAAGCGCAATTGGCCGGAGCGCGAAAAATAGTTATCAGCCCTCTTACCGAAGAATATTCCCTATATCATTACGAGTGGGTGCAAAATAACCTGAAAAAGGTAGAAAAAGCATCGAACGGAAAGATTGGATATATCTATATCCCTGATATGGGCGTTGAAGGGCTGAATGAATTTGCCCGCTATTTTTATCCTCAATTGGACAAAGAAGGACTTATTATAGACGACCGAGCAAATGGTGGCGGTAATGTTTCGCCGATGATACTGGAACGTTTATCCCGTGAACCGTACCGTCTGACAATGCGTCGCGGCTCAAACCGTATAGGTACTGTGCCTGACGCTGTACAAGTAGGACCTAAGGTATGCTTAATAAACAAATATTCGGCGTCTGATGGAGACTTATTCCCTTGGGGATTCAGAGCTTTGGGATTAGGTAAACTGATAGGGACACGCACATGGGGCGGTATCATCGGAATATCCGGTTCTATGCCGTTTATTGATGGCACAGACATTCGCGTACCTATGTTTACCAGCTATGACTATAAGACAGGGCAATGGATAATAGAAAATCACGGCGTGGATCCTGATATTCTGATAGACAATGATCCTGTGAAAGAATGGGGTGGGGAAGACCAGCAATTGGATAAGGCGATAGAAGAGATAATGAAAGACCTTAAAAACAGGCAACCTCTCACACCTGTACCTGCGCCAAGAGTATGGAACAAGTAAATTGACCGGAATATAAAAATGAAGAAGTTGTCCTTTTTTCACAGGGACAGCTTCTTCATTTATTTTTTTTCTATTACTGTCCGGTAAAACACGAAAAGAGGCAAAACACCATCACCAAACACTGATAAAATAGTATTTGTATTTGTTTTTGAAAAAAGCAAGCCCCCTACTCAAAAAGGAGTGATTATTGGACGATTTTAGGAGGGGTTTTTTCGTATGCCTCGGATATAATTTGCCACCCCCTGTTCGGATTTTCCATAAAGGCGATGAAATCTATGTAATACATTAAGGTTTGCCTGACCATTGTTACTATTTGCGAAAAGGAGC
>JAISKQ010000193.1 GCA_031260865.1 Prevotella sp. | reverse complement strand
TTTACCCATATTTGGTACACCGGCGTATTGGAACACGCTTCTAAAACCGATTATTCAGCTTATGGAATAGCAAAGGATCATCCCGATGTAGTGAAGGGAAACGCCGGGTCGCCATACGCCATACGCGACTATTATGATGTATCGCCCGATTTGGCTGATGTGGTGGAAAACAGGATTCAGGAATTTGAAGCGTTGATAGAACGCACCCACAAGAACGGGATGAAGGCTATTATGGACTTTGTGCCCAATCATGTGGCAAGACAATATCATTCGGATAGAAAGCCCCAAAAGGCGAAAGACTTGGGCGCGAATGACAACACGTCCGTGAACTTCGATCCCGACAATAACTTCTATTATATTCCAAATCAGAAATTAGAACTGCGATTCATTGTCCGCCAAGAAGAAAACGCTTACGAAGAATATCCGGCAAAGGTGACGGGCAACGACTGTTTCAGCAACAAGCCATCCGTAAATGACTGGTACGAAACCGTAAAGTTAAATTACGGCGTGGACTACAATAACGGCAGGACAAGCTGCTTCACGCCAACCCCCGACACATGGTTGAAGATGAAGGACATTCTCCTTTACTGGACAGCCAAAGGAGTGGACGGATTCAGGTGCGATATGGCGGAAATGGTTCCCGTTGAGTTCTGGAATTGGGTTATACCCAAGGTGAAAGCTAAAAACAAATCGTTGATATTCATCGCCGAAGTCTATAATCCCGAATTGTATCACAAATATGTAGATTGGGGATTATTCGACTATTTATACGACAAAGTAGGATTATACGACACGCTACGCAATGTGATCAACCACCACCAACCGGCTTCGGATATAACCCGATGCTGGCAACGAATAGAAGGACTGCAAGCTAAAATGCTGAATTTCCTTGAAAATCATGACGAGCAACGCGTAGCGTCCGATTTTTTCGCCGGCGACGCCTTCAAGGCTATACCGGGCATGATCGTAGCGGCGACGATGAATGTTAATCCTGTGATGATATATTTCGGTCAGGAACTGGGAGAACGCGGAATGGATAAAGAAGGATTCAGCGGCGTTGACGGCAGAACGTCTATCTTCGACTATTGGTCTGTGGATTCTGTCCGCGACTGGCGCAACAAAGGCGCTTTCGGAAACAAAAACCTAAGTGGGGAGCAAATCAAGCTCCGCAAGTTTTATACGCAACTTATTCAGATTGCGAAAGAAGAAGCGGCGGCAAGCGGCAAGTTCTTCGATTTGATGTATGCTAACTATAATAATCCGGAATTTGACTCAAGCAAACAATTCGCCTTTCTGCGTTCCGGCAAGGACGAATTTCTGCTGGTTGTGGTAAACTTCGATTCAAAGAAAGCGAATATGTCCGTTCAGATACCTTATCATGCTTTTGAATACATGAAAATAGAGCCGCAACGGATAAAAAAAGCGCATGAATTATTTTCAAAAAAGGATATTATCTTAAGTTCAAGATGGGATCAGGTACTTTTTATCGACCTTGATTCATATTCCGGAAAAATAATTAAATTTTCTGTAAATTAATTGTCTTGTTTTTTCTAATTTTACGCATTAAATAAAATCAATAAATTTCCAAAGATTAAAGATGGACACTAACCTGCCTTTTAAAGTTTTCTCGGGAACTAATTCTCGTTATTTAGCCGAAAAAATATGTGCTAGTCTGGGATGCCCCTTAGGTAAAATGAAAATAGAACGTTTTGCCGATGGAGAGTTTTCTGTTTCGTATGAAGAATCCATCAGAGGATGCCAAGTATTTTTGGTACAATCGACATATCCATCCTCTGACAATTTAATGGAGTTGTTGTTGATGATAGACGCGGCTAAAAGAGCGTCCGCCACATCAATAATAGCGGTAATCCCATACTTCGGTTGGGCAAGGCAAGATCGCAAAGATAAGCCGCGCGTATCCATAGGCGCCAAACTGATTGCCGATATGCTTAGCGCCGCCGGAATCAACAGGTTGATAACAATGGATTTACACGCCGACCAGATTCAGGGATTCTTCAATGTTCCGGTAGACCACCTTTATGCTTCAGCCATTTTTGTGGATTACATCAAAACGTTGGATACCGAAAACCTGGTGATAGCTACTCCGGATGTGGGAGGAACCAAACGCGCCAGTTCGTATGCCAAATATTTCGGTTTGCCGATGGTTATTTGCTACAAGCTCCGCAAAAAAGCGAATGAAATTTCAGAGATGCAGATCATTGGCGATGTGGCGGGAATGGACGTGTTGTTGGTCGACGATATAGTGGACACCGCGGGCACTATCACCAAAGCCGCCGACCTGATGATAAGCAGCGGGGCTAAATCGGTGCGCGCAATAGCCAGCCACGCCGTAATGTCCGACCCTGCGTCGGAAAGGGTTACTCAATCAAAAGTGACCGAAATCATTTTCACAGATAGTATCCCATATTCCAAGAAATGCGAGAAAATAGTTATCCTATCTGTAGCCGATGTATTCGCGAACGCGATACGACGGGTTCTCAGCAACGAATCAATCAGTTCGCTATATATATTATAAGAAAACACGCGTAAAAAGGGAGGTGTTCATCTCATCTCTCTTTTTATTCGTGCTAAAAATCAGATGTCAAATTTGTATATATCAGTAAATAGAGATACTTTTGCCCTTACTTTAAATATGTTTTACAGAAGAAAAGAATGAAAGTCCATCACGAAGGTCGCGGTGTTTTAACGACATATTTCATCATCTTAGTATTACTTAACGGAATACTATGGTATTTCTTTCGTCATACTTTTTTGTCATATTTTGTGGGAGGCGCGTCTCTTGTCTTTTTTGGGATCGTTCTCAATTTCTACCGAAGCCCCTACCGTCAATTCATAGGAGACAGCGATGGAGTCGTGGTAGCATCCGCGGACGGCAAAATAGTAGCCATAGAAGAAGTGTACGAGGGAGAATATTTTCAGGATAAACGGATTGTCATCTCCATTTTTATGTCTCCTTTCAATGTACATGCCAACTGGTATCCTATCAATGGAAAAGTACTAATGTCGAAACATCACGATGGTCGGTTTATGGCCGCGTACCTACCCAAATCGAGTACCGAAAACGAACGCTCCACCGTGGTAATGGAAACAAACGACGGCAAACGCAGTATATTATTAAGGCAAGTGGCAGGAGCCATGGCACGCCGTATTGTCACATACGCCCAGGTGGGAGAAACAGCCCAAATAGACGAGCATCTCGGGTTTATCAAACTGGGGTCGCGCGTGGATGTTTACTTACCCTTAGGAACAGAAATCCTAGTGAAAATGGATCAAAAAGTAACAGGTAACCAGACTGTTATTGCTAAATTTCAATCGTAACAATATGAGAAAATATATTCCGAACACGCTTACTTCCCTCAATCTTTTTTCCGGCTGTATAGCAGCTGTAATGGCTTTTCAGGGAGAATTCCTATGGGTTGTGGTTTGGGTCATTATAGCGGCGCTATTCGACTTTTCGGATGGTTTCGCTGCACGCTTACTGAAAGCTTATTCGCCGATAGGCAAAGAATTAGACTCGCTGGCGGACGCCATCAGTTTCGGATTAGCTCCAAGTGTCGCCGTGTTCCACTTCCTGTCAGAGAATGTGACCAAAATATCACAAAACCCCGTGATTGTGGAATATCTGCCATATATGGCATTCTTATTGGCTGTGTTTTCAGCCCTTCGTCTGGCTAAATTCAATGTGGATGAACGGCAGACAGAATCATTTATAGGACTTAATACACCGGCGAACGCCTTATTCTGGGTAAGTTTTTGCTACGGACTGACATACGACGCGCCTATATTGACGCCTACGTTAATCTATACGTTTATGGTCGCCATCATCGTATTTTCACTACTTATGGTGTCCGAAATACCGATGTTCTCGCTGAAGGTAAAAAGCCTGAAACTGAAAGGCAATGAATACCGCTATTTTTTGGCTGTCTTCATCATAGGACTGACAATATGGATAGGAATACTTGGTATTGCCGGCGGCATATTGCTCTACATCGCTTTATCTATTTTCCTTCAAAAAGGAAATACTTCCAACAAATAAGCCCCCTCAATCCTCCAAGGGAGACTTTGTGCTACGCAATCAAACCGATTGTTGACTATAAGCCGCAAGCGTGAATGTCCGGCAAAAAACAGGTCTTTTTTAACACTGCGTATGCCATAAAATCTGCATTTTTTTCAAAGAAAATTATCTATATATAGATGAGTTGGAAGTTTTGAGTTGAAAGTAATAAGTTTTAAGTGTACAAGATTTCAAGTTTACAAGTTTACTAACTTGCAAGTTTAC
>JAISKQ010000161.1 GCA_031260865.1 Prevotella sp. | reverse complement strand
CAATTTATTTCCTAATAGCCAAGGAATCATAACCTCTCTTTCTCTATAACGTCTTCCACCCCAAATAATATTAAGCTTTTTTTCTGTAATACGTTCAAACTCAATTGCCAAATCTTTTATTTTAAATCTTTTATCGGAATAGAGAGCATAGCTATCATATAATTTTTGGTCAGAGTCAAGCATTTCTGTTAAATGAATAATTCCAGAAATAACATCATTAATGTGTAATATATCCATATATTGTTCTCCGGGCGACATAGGCAACTCTTCACCTGTTTCAGCTATTCTATTCCAAATATTAAATATTTTTGACCTTGTATCATTTGGTCCATAAGTATCACATATTTTCAAAGTAACAAATTTGATATTTGATATTTCTTCATAATATTTGGCCATATCTATAAATGCTTGCTTTGTAGCAGCATACAAATTTACAGGATTATAATTAGAGGAATCAGGTGCGAAGTGCTGCCAGAATGTTCCTATATTAAGAAACCATCTTACTTGAGAATTTATAGCGGATTCCAAAATGGCAGTACCCAAATATACATTTGAATCAATAAGACTTTTTACATCTTTTTCTGAGTGAGATGATAAGAATAATGATGCTAAATGAATGATTCCTTCTATTTCATTTTCTAAAATATATGAATGTAATTCCTCTATATTGCTGTTAAAATAAAAATTATTATCATGATGAATCTCTTTATCTTTTTTTCGTAGCAGAAAATATATATTATTAGATTGTTTTAGCTCGTTAACTAAGTGTCCTCCGACAAACCCTGTTGCCCCGGTAATTAAAATATTCATCTCAGAAATTGGATTTTAAATTAACAAGACTCTCAAAGTTACTATCTCGCCCTGAAACTATCGGATTATTTATCTGCCAATCGAAGCCAAATGAATCAAATTTAATTCCAGAATCGTGTTCTTTAGAATAACATGAAGTTTGTGCATAATTCACAATAGTATCATCTTCCAATGATAGGAAACCATGTGCTAGTCCTTTGGAAATATATAAATAACGAGCTGCAGCATCATCTAATTCAATAGAAAAAAACTGCTTATATGTTTTCGAATCTGTTCTTAGATCAAGTACAACATCGCGAATTCGACCTTTCGACACATAAACTAATTTACTATGATCGCAGGGAGGTAGTTGAAAATGCATTCCTCTTATTACATCTTTCTTTGAGATTGAATAGTAAAATTCGCGGAAATCTGTATCAAGACCATTTTCACGGAAGAAATCATAATTGAATAATTTCTGAAAACTGCCTCTATCATCTTTAAAGTGATTTGTTTCTAAAATAATCAAACCATCTATGAATGTCTCAATCTTTTTCATCATTTTCTGATATAACTTTCTATCTGTTCCAAACAAAAATTATATACATCTTCATCTCTATATCTCTTATACCAATCAACAGTTAATTCAATACACTGATTCAGATTCATTTTTGGTTCCCATTCCAATCTAAACTTAGCTTTAGATATATCAAGCATCAATAAATTCGCTTCATGTACAGCATTGGGATCTGAAGAATCTTTCAATTCTCCTTTTCCATAATTATCAATAACCTTGGATGCTACCTCCCATACAGTAGCAATTGATTCCGTTTTAGGTCCGAAATTCCAACCCTCACAATATGATAAAGGTTCATGCCACATCTTGTAAGCTAATCGCAAATAACCACTTAAAGGCTCCAATACATGCTGCCACGGACGGATTGCTTTTTTATTTCTTATATTAATCGGAAGATTTGTCTCTATTGATTTTATACAATCGGGAATTATCCTGTCTAAAGCCCAATCTCCGCCACCGATAACATTACCCGCTCGAGCGCTTGCGATTGACTTTCCATGTACATTATAATATTTAGGATTGAAGTAAGAGTTACGCCATGAAGATATTGCTATTTCAGCAGCGCCTTTACTTGACGAATAAGGATCGTATCCCCCCATTGGCTCATTTTCACGATAGCCCCAAATTTGTTCTTTGTTTTCGTAACACTTGTCAGTCGTTATCATAACGCCAACTTTCACACTGTCTGTGATACGAATGGCTTCCAATATATTAATGGTACCCATAACATTTGTGTCATAAGTTTCCACGGGTATGTCATAGCTTAATCTTACCAAAGGCTGGGCAGCCAAATGAAATACAATTTCCGGCTGATATTTTCGAAAAATTTCTTTCATCAATTCTCCATCCCTAATATCCCCCCGCAGATCAATTATTTTATCTTTTAGCCCGGATAAAACATAATTGTCTCTTTCTGTTAAGGGATCTTTTGCCACACCAATTACTTCCGCTCCCAGTCCATGTAACCAAATAGACAACCAAGAACCCTTGAAACCGGTATGACCGGTTACAAGGACTTTTTTATCTTTATAGAAATGATTAAATATATCAATCCTGTTCATGCTGTTTTACAAATTCCTTAATAGTTACAATCATATAAGTCAACATTTGTTCAGTCATACCCGGATAAACTCCTATCCAAAAAGTATTATTCATCACAAAATCGGTTTCAATTAATTCTCCAATCACTCGGTATCCTTCATTTTTTGACCTCATTTCATCAAATGCCGGATGTTTCAGTAAGTTTCCAGCAAAAAGATTTCTAGTTTGTATCTTTTTATCTTCCAAATATTTAGATAGTTCGTTTCTTGTAAATCCGGCATCCTCTTTTACAGAAATAAGGAATCCAAACCAACTCGGATTGGAGTTCTTCTGTGGTTCAGGAAGAATCAAGCCTTTAGTACCTTCTAACCCTGATTTTAATATATTGAAATTGTTCCGACGAGCTTTTACAATAGCATCTAACTTTTCTAATTGAGCACAACCGATAGCCGCTTGCATATCAGTCAATTTCAAATTATATCCGAAATGGGAATAAACATATTTGTGGTCGTAACCCAAAGGTAATTCGCCGAACTGTTTACTGAAACGGTATTTGCAGGTATTATCCACACCGCCAACGCACCAGCAATCGCGCCCCCAGTCTCGAAAAGAATTTACTAATTTGTTCAATAAGACATCATTCGTATATACAGCGCCTCCCTCACCCATAGTCATGTGATGAGGAGGATAAAAGGATGATGTACCTATGTGCCCAATAGTACCTGTCTTTTCCCATTTTTCATTATAAAAATATTCGGATCCTAGAGCATCACAATTATCTTCAACCAACCAAAGATTATGTTTATCACAAAAATCTTTTACAAACTTTAAATCAAAAGGATTTCCTAATGAATGAGCAATCATTACAGCTTTTGTTTTTGGCGATAATGCTTCCTCCAGTTTAGTTACATCAATATTATATTCGGGTATAGTAACATCTACAAATACAGGGATTGCGCCATATTGAATAATTGGAGTTACTGTGGTAGGGAAACCACAAGCAACGGTAATAACCTCGTCACCTTTTTTTATTCTTCGTTCTCCTAATTGAGGAGAAGTCAAAGCCATAAATGCCAACAAATTGGCTGAAGAACCTGAATTGGTTAGAGAACAGTATTTTACGCCCAACCATTCGGCAAATCGTTTTTCAAATTTATGCGCCCAAGGTCCCGCGGTGAGCCAAAAATCCAAAGATGAATCAACTAAATTCACCAACTCCTTCTCATTAAAATAGCGTCCTCCATAATTTACAAAAGTCTTTCCGACTTCAAAATCTTTGGATTGTCCATGAACTTCTTTGTAATATTCTTGAGTGAGTTCTAAGATTTGTTTTTTTAGTTCTTCTTTTTTCGTCATATATTATAAATTTACCAAACTTTCCAAGGAGCTTGATTCTTATTCCACATTTCATTTAGTTCAATATTATCTCTCATTGTGTCCATCGGTTTCCAAAAGCCATGATGCCTATACGCTTGCATTTTCCCTTCTTTGGCAATTGTTTCTAATGGTTCTTTTTCAAAAATACAACTTAGATCGCTATCTGGAATATAATCAAAAACTTCAGGTTCGCATACAAAATAACCTGCGTTAATCCAATTTCCATCTCCGTCCGGTTTTTCAAGAAAAGATTTCACTTGACTTGATTCGGGATCTATATCTAAAGCCCCGAATTTTCCACTTGGTTTATACGCTGTGATTGATAGAATAGCCTTGCTATTTCTATGTCTTATTATTGTATCTTCAATATCTAAATCGGTAACTCCATCGCCATAAGTCAAAAGAAATGTTTCTCCAATATATTTTTGGACTTGCTTAATTCTCCCTCCAGTCATCGTATTAAGTCCTGTATCAATCATCGTAACTTTCCATTTTTCAGAATGATTGTTTAATATTTTCACACTATTATTAGACATGTCCACAGTCATGTCGCTATTATGTCGAAAATAGTTAGCAAAATATTCTTTAATAACATATTGCTTATAACCACAGCATACAATAAATTCATCAATACCATAATGACTATATGTTTTCATTATATGCCATAATATTGGTTTCCCTCCAATTTCAACCATCGGTTTTGGAATTAGATTTGTAGCTTCCGATAAACGAGTACCTAAACCTCCAGCTAAAATAACAGCTTTCATATTTTAAAATATTTTCTATTTTCAGTTGACGAACATATCAACTGCATTCATTATTACTGCTCAACATTTCAAATATATCCTTCCTCAATACCCAAACCACAGCCCCAATAAACGCCAAAAACAAAGTTCCTGCCATTACCATCTTCTTTGATGGCTTGGATGGGAACAAAGGCTGTACTGCCGGCTGTATCACTGTAAATACAGGAGTCGTATCCTGCACTTTTATCTTAGCCATCTGCAACTGTTGTGCTGTCTGATTATAAACAGAAAACGCTAACGTCGCTTCATTTTGTAATCGATCCTGAGTCGTTCTATAGCTGGCTAAGACAATACCTATATTCCTATCTAAAAATGAAGCCAAATTTGCTTGTGCTTTATAATAATTCTCTTTCGATTCATTACATAATTTTTCAGCATACAGCAAATCTGTTTTGGCTTTTTGGGTTCGATATTCAATTATATAAGATTGAAGGTAAGAGGTAAGCGTATCGGCCAAAAAAGAAGATACTTCAGGACTTTGCATTATAACTTCTATAGTCGTTACACCGGTCTTCTTATCTGAACTTACAGTTAATCTGCTGCTTAGAGCTTCTATTATATCCATTTCCTCTTTAGATATAACTCTTTTATTTTCTGAATCTTTTGTCCCTTTATCCTCCTCTTTGGAAGTAAATAAGCCTTTTATGGCAGACGGAGCTTTTAGTATATAACTCCACCAAGCAGATGATTGGTAATCATTCATATAGGCGTATAGAGTAGTATCAACACCTTTGTCAGAGTCATGGACTTTGATATTTAATAACCCTTTCAAAAAAGAAGTGGAGCTTAATATAGTAGGATATAAGTCCGGTGAAGCTAAAGCGTCTTCACCCATGGCGCTATTCAGATTTACTCCTGCCAAAGCCGCTAAAGAACCCATAGCCCCGGATCCACCGGATTTTGACTCCGGCGTCAATATCACGGTTGTTGTGTATTCTTTAGGGATACTAAACGCGATAATTAGTCCAACTACAAAGCCAATAGCCAAAACTTTGAATAAGAATTTCTTTCTTAACCAAACTTTATTCGTTAAAGCAAGTAAATCTATTTCTTTCTCTTGTGATATATTTTTTTGTACTTCTTCCATCCCTATTTAGCTAAAGCATTGATTAATAAAGCAACCACCGAAACCATTGATGTAACAGTTGATCCGACACCTATAATCTCTCCTAAGGACATCTTTTCTTTACGCTCTTTGGCAGGAACGATTATTGCACATCCGGGCTGAATCGTTTCCTTGCTGGAGCCTTTGACTTTTGCTACCGTTCCATTCATATAAACGATATAGGCTCTTTTTTTCTCGGCAAGATCGCTGAATCCTCCGGCTTGATTTATATAGTATGATACCTTTTCTCCTTTCTTATACAAGACAGTATTCGGATACATCACGGCTCCGTTTATCATGATTGTATTATCATACTCAGGTATTACTAATCGATCGCCGGGTTTAAGAACCAAGTCATATTCCGATTTTGGCTGATTCAGGGCTTTGTCAAGTTCTATACCTACTGTGTAATATCGCTCTATATCGGTAAGATCTACGGAAATGGAATCTTTGTAATTAGTCTGAGACAACCTTCTCATTGCTTTTATTTGCTGATCGATTTCCGCTTGTGTATGTTCTCTTATTAATTTTGCTCCCTGAGCATAAGCATGCGTCGTTAAATCTCCGGCACGTTTCACCACATCGGAAATCCTTTCGGTTTTTTCTTCTAAAACATATCTTCCCGGAAATAATACTTCACCTTCAAGTGATATATTGCGTTGTTCTATATATCCGGGACTTCGACGTATATATATTTGATCGTATGGCTTAAGTACAAAGCCTGTTTTTCCGTCGGTAATTAAACCGTCTTTTATACTAAAGGTAAATGTTTCGGCTATTGTTTGAGGACTTTCTGTGCTGTTAGGATCCGCGATTCTTCGGGCAACATCCACTTTTGCCGTGGAGGCTGAACCTAATAAACCGCCGGCTTTAAGAATTAAATCTTCAATAGTTGTATTATCCGCATATTTATAAGAACCCTGGGAAACCACATCACCATAAATAACAAAATCTCCTAAATCGTTGACAACATCATTCGTCGTGATAAATAAGGCATCATTCTTTTTCAACATTATATCATTGGTACTACCTGATAGAAGTGAATTTAGATTAATAGAAATGTTTTCAATCGTCAAATCTTCCTTTTCTCTTGTTAATATCGCCCTGGATAGGAAGGCATTGTCTCTTAATCCGCCTGCCTTTTCTATTAATTGCTTTACAGACGCGATGTCGTCACTTATTTCATAATAGCCGGGTCTATATACTGCGCCTCTTATATCAACCCTGTTTTCAAAAAGATTTAAACCGGAACCTACGGTAATTTGATCGCCGTCTTCTAATATGAAATTATTGTAGTTCTCAGCTGTAACCGTGTAAACTTTATCGTATTCTCCTGTGTTTCGTACTACATTAACTCTATCTCTGTAAGCGTCTCCGGTAAACCCGCCTGAATATTTAATCAGGTCGGCTAAGGTTTCGATGAAAGTCATTTCATAATACATGGGGCGTTTGATGTTCCCTGATATTTTGACCAAAGAGATATATGGTTGTACGATAATCATATCTCCATCCGATAAACTAACGTCACTATTCGATTTGCCGTTTAATAAATATTGGTAGATATCTAAGGTTTCAATAAGTTTCCCCTTGCGGTATAATTGTATTAACCTCAACGAACCTATGTCATTTATCCCGCCCGCGTTATATAAGGCGTGGAACACGGTTGACAAAGAAGAAATAGAATAGGTGCCGGGCACGGCGACTTCCCCCATGACGTTAATTTGGATAGTCCGTATTTGCCCTAATGTCAACTTTATTTGTGATGATCCTTCGTCAGTACTTACGCCTGAATATACACTGGCAAATTTATGTTGTACAAAGCTATTCGCTTCCTTTATTGTCATTCCGTTTAGAAAGATTGGTCCTATCCTGTCCACGACAATACTTCCTTCCGGTGATATCGTTTGTCTGAGTGAGGCTTGGGAGGCTCCCCAAATATTTATGATAACTTCATCTCCCGGTCCTAATTTATAATTTTCGGGAGTGGGAATATTGACATTTGGAGTAAACGTGAGGTTCTTTTGATTAAATATGTTTTTCCCGAAAATATTGCTTTTACCGGTTTGTTGATTTGTCGTTTCTTCTTCCGACTCATTTGAACGCAATGGGCTATTAATTAAATTTGAGCTTTGGCTTTGTGCATTTTGTTGGTCCGCTTGATTTTTTATTCTTAAAAGCTGATCCTGTGAAACGCCCCTTTTCATCAATTCTGTGGCTATTGCCTGTTGAGACGTGCCTTTGCCTGATTCGGTTTTTACATAATCAATTATTTGACTATCTGACATCTGTGCGAATAGCGTATTCACGGATAGGAGTAAGAGAATAAAGAAATAAAGAAATCTTTTCATATAAAAGTTATTGAATATATCAATTCTTCAAGCAATTATACTTGGTGTTTGGTTATTAATTATTTAATGTAAAACGCAATGAACTAAATATTTATAAAAAAAACATAAAGTTTCTGTTTAAGTGTGCAAATATAGTTATATTTTTAGCTTAATACAATTTTAGCGTTAATATATTTTGGTCATTATGATTGCAATCGTTTTTTTTGCGCGCCAAATATCTCTTCTTCAACGACACAACATATAATATGTGCTATGAGAATATGCGATTCTTGTATCCTTGGGGTTTCCATCGATGGCACTCTAATGCAGATATCGCATAAGTCCGCGGCTTTTCCTCCGGTTTCGCCGGTTAAAACGATTGATTGAATTTTTTTTGTTCTACAAGTGTGTAAGGCTTTAATAATATTCTCCGAATTACCGGATGTAGTCAGTCCGATAAATACATCACCCTCATTACCTTGTGCTTGCACTTGCCTTTCAAAGAGGCGGTCAAAGCCATAATCATTTCCTATGGCTGTCAATATGGATGTATCTGTTGATAAGGCTATCGATGGGAGTCCGGGACGGTCAAAATAGAACCGGCTAACAAACTCGCCTGCTATATGTTGAGCATCGGCCGCACTGCCGCCATTGCCGGCGAGCAGTGTTTTCGCGCCGTTTTTATAGGCGGTGGTAACCATTGTCGCCGCATCGCTAATGCTTTTAAGTACAAGTGGGCTAGCCAATATAGCTTCTTTTACCGAGATGGATTTCCTTATTTGAGTGATAATCGTTTCATCAATGGTCATTGTCTGTATTTTTTTAGTTATGTTACAAAAAT
>JAISKQ010000054.1 GCA_031260865.1 Prevotella sp. | reverse complement strand
ATTTTAAGGTAATCCTCCAATTCATCCTCTATTTCCTCATCCACATTGTTCAGGTCAATCCAGAGGAAGTTTTTGATGGGTGTTGTTTTCAAGAATTCAATGCTACGGCTCATTCGTATCGCATTGTCTTTATGATAGAATAATTTTACTTCTGACATGAGCGTTTTAATTAAGGGTTGTGTACTCTATTTCTTCTCATTTACACTCCCGGGCAGAAAGTCTGAAACTATATTAGTCAGCTTTTCAAAGTCTGCAACCGAGAGCCGCTCGGGTCGTTCATCAAAAATAGGGTCGGCATACGCGGCGCAATCTTTTCCGAGTAAGGGTTTCATCGAATTTCGCAGCGTCTTTCGCCGTTGATTGAATCCCGTTTTCACCACCGTCTTAAATAGCCTTTCGTCACAACTCAATATCTTCCGTTCATTCCTGACAAGCTTTATCACCGCGGATTTCACCCTCGGCGGCGGATCAAACACCTGCTCACTGACCGTAAATAAGTACTCGATATTATACCAAGCCTGAAGCAACACGCTCAATATACCATACGTTTTACCGCCGGGTTTGGCGGCAATCCGTTCCGCTACTTCTTTTTGCAGCATCCCGGAACAACACGGTATCCGGTCTTTATATTCTAAAACCTTAAAAAATATCTGGGATGATATATTATAAGGGTAATTGCCTATTACACAAAACCGGTCTTTATAAATAGCCGATAGATCGAGCGTAAGAAAATCCGCCTCGATAATATGTCCGCGCAAAGCCGGATAATGTTCGTTAAGATATGGCACGGAATCCCTATCCAGTTCAACAACAGTCAAATCCTTTTTCTTTTCTATAAGAAATTGGGTCAACACGCCCATGCCCGGACCAACTTCTATCACCGGCACATCCGGAAAATCATCCAAGGTGTCGGCAATACGACGAGCTATATCCAGGTCTTTGAGAAAATGTTGTCCTAAGAATTTCTTTGGTTTAACTACTGCCATACTTATAATTATCATTATATTTGCACTCGCAAAGGTAATGTTTTATTAATAAAAACAGGTCTTGGTATATAACCTTTATTTTAGACCTACGATATAAAAACAGGGAATGGAAGGAATAGATGAAGTAACAACATCAAAAAGAAGCTCTTTACTAAACAATCTTATAAAAGTCGTCTTACCTCTTGGACTGGGTATCGCGATTGTCTATTATCTTATCAGCAAAATCGATCCTCAGCAGCTTTGGGTTATTCTGAAAGACGCCAACTGGGCTATATTACTGGTTTCTCTCTTATTCGGGTTGTTGGGAAACACGATTAGGGGTTATCGCTGGGAACTGTTCATAAAGCCATTGGGATACAGCCCCAAAGTATCAAACCTGAATTATGCCATATATGGAGGTTATGCCGTAAACTTCGCCCTTCCGCGCGCCGGTGAAATATGGCGGTGCGGAGTGGTAGCAAAAGAAGATAATATACCCTTTACAAAGCTGTTTGGCACGATGATACTCGACCGTATTTTCGATACGATTACGGTTTTCGTCATCTCATTGATCGCGTTCTTATTCAACATGCAGTTTTTCATGTCCCAACTTCAAGCAAATCAGGCGACATTCGAAACCATCCTTGCTATCTTGTCATCTCCGTTGCTCTATATTGCCGTTGGGGCGGCGATAATCACCACTTACATTGTTTTCCGATATTTCAAAGAGAATTTTATAGTCCGCAAGATAAAAGGCTTTTTACAGAATATGGCTAACGATATGAAAGCCATCTGGAAAATGAAGACAAAGGGTCGTTTGTTATTATATACAATCGGCATTTGGGGGTCTTATTTCTGCTATTTCTATATCACATTTTACGCTTTCGACTTTACCGAGAATTTAGGAATCACGGCAGGGCTTATCGCTTTCGCGCTAAGCAGCATAAGTATGGGCGTTCCGTCCAACGGCGGATTAGGACCTTGGCAAATAGCAGTCATCGCTTCCCTAAGCTTGTACGGAGTAGACAAACTACATGCCACAGCTTTCGCCACCGGAGTATTTGCCATACAATCGGTATGGGTTATTCTTTGCGGGCTGGTTGGCATTGCCATACTGAGCCTGAAGAAGCATAAATAAACAAGAAGCCTTTTGGCGCTAAATTACAATTTGTACCAAAATATTCGAAAAAAAATAATAAATAAGCTGCCGACTCGCTTATTTCGAGCTATATTTTCATATCTTTGTTACTATTCGTAAATTTTAAAACATAATCTTTATGTCACAAGAAATACTTAACCTAAAACCGCGACAATTGTGGAAACATTTCTACAATTTAACACAAATCCCCCGTCCTACGGGACAGATGGAAGAAGTCACCAAATTTGTCATTAACTTTGGTAAATCTCTCGGGTTGGATGTAAAACAAGATAAGACAGGCAATGTGCTTATAACCAAGCCGGCGACCAAAGGAATGGAAAAATCGCCTGTGGTGATTTTGCAATCACACTTGGATATGGTTCCTCAAAAAAATTCCGATGTAAATCATGATTTTACCAAAGACCCTATCAAAACCCGTATCGACGGAGATAAGGTGAAAGCGCATTCAACCACGCTCGGCGCTGACAATGGCATCGGCGCGGCAGCTATAATGGCTGTGTTGGAAGACACGAACCTGAAACATGGTAAAATAGAAGCCCTCTTCACCGTCGATGAAGAAGTAGGAATGGTAGGAGCCACAGGTCTCGAAAAGGGATTCCTCGCGGGCAATATCCTTCTGAACCTCGACACCGAAGAAATCGGAGAACTGTGTGTCGGTTGTGCCGGCGGCGCCGATGTAAACGCGGATTGGGAATATAAAGAGGTGGAAGTACCCGAAGGAGATGTAGCCTACAAAATCACCATAAAAGGACTTAGAGGCGGACACTCGGGAACTGAAATACACATGGGCAGGGCGAATGCCAACAAACTAATATTCTATTTTCTTAAAGAAGCCGTCAGCAACTACGAAGTACGCCTATCGACAATTGACGGCGGTTCGCTCCGTAACGCGATACCACGCGAAGCTGTCGCTTTGGTGACTTTGCCGGAAGAAGACGAACAGGACTTCTTGGAATTGGTGGAGGAATACGAAAAGATATTCAAAGAAGAATATAAAGCGGTGGAATCCAATCTTTCATTCAAAGCGGAAAAATCAGATTTACCGAAAACACTAATTCCGGAAGAGATACAGGATAGCCTGATAAACGCGGTTATCGGATGTCAAAACGGCGTAATCAGTATGCTGACCGACTTTGTAGGGATTGTTGAAACCTCCACAAACTTAGCTTCTGTGAAATCAGCGCCGGGACATATCGCTGCTAAAATGCTGGCGCGAAGTTCTTCAGAAACACGTAAGGCGGAAATATGCTCCAGCCTTGAAAGTGTTTTTGCCCTTGCCGGCGCAAAAGTTTCCATTGAAAACGGGTATCCGGGATGGCAACCAAACGCGCAATCGGATACGCTAAACATGATGTCGAAATTATACAAGGAAATGTATAATGAGGATGCTCATGTTGTCGTTGTACACGCGGGATTGGAATGCGGCATCATTCTGGGCAGCACTCCGGGGTTGGATATTGTATCCTTCGGCCCGACAATCCTTAACGCCCACTCACCCGATGAATATGTGGAAATAGACGCAGTAGAGAAATTCTATGACTATCTGCTAAAGACGCTGGAAAGAATACAATAAAGAATACAATAGCGATAGAAAATGACCGGAAATCTTAATCCGGTCATTTTTATTATATATTTTGGCAATTAAAATAAAGGAGGCATATTATGCAGACAAACGACCACAAAATTAGAAATTACAGTGATGTGTTGGCAGCGCAATATGGCGCACATGGAACACCTGAAAGGGCAAAATTTGATGAGGATGCTTATGCTTTTTATGCAGGTCAAGTGTTGTTGGATGCACGCAAAAACGCACGCCTAACGCAAAGCGAGCTTGCAAAAAGAATAGGTGTAGATAAATCCTATATTTCACGCATTGAAAAAGGCGTAACAATTCCAAGTGTTGCTACCTTTTACAGGTTGGTAAATGCGTTGGGGCTTTCCGTAACATTGCAACCTGCATAAAAGTCGTTGTGATTTATTCCCAATTTTGTATCTTGGTTCTTTGAAATACAGCAGGACGGGTGGAGATAGATACCTTTGCGTCATCCATGGGTTTATCCTTGAAAGCGGCTGTAGTCGGTATTGGTAGGGGAAAGATGTATAAAGATTTATTGGCTTGAGTTCTCTACGGTTTTGTGAAATAAAACTCTCATTTTCTTTCAAATAAGGCTTTAATGCGGGGCTTTAATCTCTCGAGCAACTCGTCTCCGGTTATAAAGTCTTCTAATTGTACTTCGCTCAAGTATAGGTCTCCATCCTTTACCGGAGTGATGGCATACGCTTTACTCTTACCACGTTGAACTATGATTTGTTCCCCGTTATCAGCCCTGTCCATATATTCGGCTTGCTTATCCCTGAATTCTCGGCTACTTATTACCAGCATAATTAAACATATCAAAATGTACCACAATGGTACAAATATAAAGAAAAAATACAGATAAATATACAGAATGATAGAAAATATTTTGCATAGATAAAAACCGTCCTTTATCTATCGCAGATAAAGAATGGTGTTGTGATTTGCTTTCAATCATGTATCTTGGTTCTTTGAAATACAGAACCCAATAAACTGTTCCGCCGTGTTCGGAACGAACATGGACAGTTGCAATTATCAAAGGCAGCGAAAGATTACCATCCCGGACAAGGTGTTTACCGGAGCAGCTATAAGAATGCCATGCGCCTTGCACGCACAGAGGTAAATATAGCTTACCGCACCGCCAATTATGAACGTTGGCAACAAATAAATTCCGTTGTGGGTATTGAAATACACTTATCCAACAATCACACGCTTAACGGACAGCCATTCTCCGATATTTGCGATGAATTGCAGGGAAAGTACCCTAAAGATTTCAAATGGACAGGCTGGCATCCACAATGCCGCTGCTATGTTACATCAATCCTGAAAACCATCGAAGAATTGAAAGCGGACAACGAGCGAATAATGAACGGAGAGGAAACAAATACCGCCAGCGTGAACGAGGTGAAGGATGTGCCGGACAAATTCAAGGAGTGGGTCAAAAACAATGAAAGTAGGATTAAAAGAGCAGAAGAACGCGGAACTTTGCCTTATTTTTTGAAAGACAATAAACAGATAATTGAAATAAAAAGATTAGTATCTGATAATAAAAACGATTCGTTTTTTTCATCAAAATGGAATGTCGAATTTGATAATGTTAAAAATATTTCTGAATTAAAAACGGAAATGCAAAATCAGTTAAATAAATTGCAAAACAAAATAGAAATAATGTTCCCCGATAACTATCCTCTTGATATAGCGAAAGCGCAATCATCTGAATTTATCAATCTTTGCAAGGAATATAAATTAGAAGTTCCTTGTTCTAAATTCAACGCAACACGAAAGAGTGGAGGGGAGGTATATTGGCTTGATGTAAATGGGAATAAAATCAATAACAGAATGTTGGCGGGAAAGGTAAAATCAAAGGAAATAAACATATCCGCCACATCTGACAGTGATAGAACACTGCCTTTTGCAACAACTAAATCGCGATGTGATGCAAATAAATTATCTATTTCAACCTCAACGCATGAATTTGGACATCTTTTGTTTGACAGCGAAATTTGGGAAACAAAAAATACTGTTCAATTCAGAAACGAATTGATTAAGATTGAAAAAGCATATAAGATGGAATTAAAGAAATTCAAACCAAAATCTAAACAGTGGAATGACGTTTTTCTTGGAGAATATTCAGGTAGAAGTATTGATGAGTTTCTCGCTGAGTCTTTTCAAGAATATCGAAATAGCTCAAATCCAAGCAAGTATGCAAAATTAGTTGGTGATTTAATAAATAAACACTTTAAAAATTAATTTTTCACCCAACCGTAAAATCGGTCTTTCTCCAAAACTTGTTTAAACACAAAATCTCCTTTCTGATTGTCAAACGGTTTGTCGTGTTTATTATTTAGTGGATATTTATAAGGCATTCCATTCGGGAAAGCTCTACAACCTGAATCTAATCCATCTTTGTTATTAGTATACCAATGTTCACACTCAAAGCAAATAAAATCATCTACTATCATATCTTTTGTTTTTTCCGTTTTAAAATATCTTTTGTTATAGTGCATTTGCGCCCGATATACGGCTTTTCTTCCGTTATCTTAATGTTCCATAATCGCGTAACTTTACACCCTATTTCTTCGGACGTAAAGTTAGTGAAAATTGCCGACAAAGAGCCATAAAAGTATTCCGTTTTTCCGTCAATTGGTTCTTTAAACGATACCCGATAAAAATAGTGATTTACTCCAATTTTATATTTTAGTTCTTTGAAATACAGTTATATCGAGAACAATGCTATGTATATGTAATCATCGCTATAAATATACGAATCCTTCGGATTCAACTCTCAATATCTCCACGACTTTTCGGGTTGACAAAAAAACTCATTTTTTATATTTTGCCCCTAAATTTGTCATTTTTTTCAAATAAAATTATCTTATATATGAGTTGGAAGTTTTGAGTAATAAGTTTTGAGTGTACAAGTTTACAAGAATGAAAAATGGCGCGAAGCAGTGTTACCTGAAAACTGTTACTTTTGTCACCTTTTTTAAGTTTTGAGTTTACAAGCGTGCAAGTGTACAAGAAAATGAAAAATGGCGCGAAGCAGTGTTACCTGAAAACTGTTACTTTTGTCACCTTTTTTAAGTTTTGAGTTTACAAGCGTGCGAGTGTACAAGAAAATGAAAAATGGCGCGAAGCAGTGTTACCTGAAAACTGTTACTTTTGTCACCTTTTTTTAACAATAAACCATTCGCGGCACGAAGCGATGTTTGAACAGGTCTTTGAAATGATGATATAGTTACGAGTTACAAGAGTTCTATTTTACTAGCCTGCAAGTTTACAAGAAGAATGGCGCGAAGCGATGTTATATAGAAACTGTTACTTTTGTCACCTTTTTAGAACCCGGGTAAACTTGAACTCTTGTAAACTAAAGAACTACTTACTACTGAAAAGTGTTACTTTTGTCACTTTTTCTTTAATTTCAGCATTGACCATCAATCAGTAGTCAAAATCAATAGCAATATAGCTGATAATTATTTTTATCATAATAAGCGTACTTTCTTTAATAATATTTTAGTAGCTTTACAGTTGCAACAGTAATTTAAAACAGAAAATTATGAGAAATCTAGTCTTCATACTACTGTTTATAATTTCAGCTACTGCATACAGCCAAACTGAAATACCTAAAGACAGTTTATCTATATTGAACCGGAAGCCATTAAAATTTGATGAGAAACTGGATAATTATATAAACTTCGATATATCCGGCAACAAGGTTTCCTCAACAAAACACAATTCTTACGAACCATTACAAAAAGAAGACGTGAAGCCGATTGAGCTTAACCTGCCGCCATTAGATATATATACGGGTCCTCCGGTGGAGAGTAATACATTTACACGCTATCCGTTCGCCAACGATTATCGTTATGATTCAGGCATGAGCTTAGGAGATGGAGCATGGTTATCGTCTGCATCTATTCAGAGCACATATCCTTTAATAGGCGCGTCCAGAACCGTTAGTGTACGTTTTAATTATCAACCGTCCGACCGGTTTATATTTTCGGGTGGTCCCTATGTAGCGAAGAATGTTCTTTATGGGGCACATTATAATAATAAAAATGTTCTTTATGGGACACAATATAATGATATGGGCGTAACAGGTTCTGCCAAGTTTATACTAACCGACCGGGTGCGAATCAACGCATACGGACAATATTCGGCGTATGGAAAAGATCACGGTGTAGGTCCTTACATGTCGGGGATGTATCCGCAAACCTATTACGGAGGCACTATCGAAGTGAAGATCACAGATAAATTCGGAATAGAAGGAGGCGTGATCCGCGAACTAAACCCTTTCAACGGGAAATGGGAAAACAGACCATATTTCTCCCCCGTTTTTTATAGCAAATAGGATCTAAAATATACTGATTATAAATTACTTAAAAAAAATAATAATTCTGATTAAACCGCCTTCTATAATTAAATGACAAAGAGACATAACTATTTGAAAAACAACAAGGAAAAATGGATTGAGGCGGTTCAATTATTTCTGAAATACATTGAGAAACAGCAATATATAATCAAGCACATGAGAAAAGCCATAGCTCTATTTTTGTTCGTATTAATATCCGCCGCTATCTCAGCGCAAGAAACGGATTTCTACAAGAGGTTATCCAATGCTGCCATCGAACTGACCAAAGATAGAGTGACTTACGATCCCCGCTACTATACCCTATCCTATCCAAATGGAGATGTACCGGCAGACAAGGGTGTATGCACGGATGTGATAATCAGGGCATATCGCAAACTGGGTATCGACTTGCAGAAGAAGATACATGAAGATATGCGCACTAACTTTAATACATATCCAAAGAAGTGGGGCATGAAA
>JAISKQ010000101.1 GCA_031260865.1 Prevotella sp. | reverse complement strand
GTGAGGCATGTATGGAGATTCCAACCAGCCGTTTTGTATTGCTTCGATAGACGCATATACTTCATACTCATATCCTGTGATTTGCACGGGGCAGTCATATCGGGCTACTACTTCATAGTCATTCGTCACAACTATCACACGCTGAGGATTGTTTATATTTTCTACAATCAAATGCCCCTTTTCGCCGGAAATAATTCCCTGCCGGTCGGTTTGAGCGCACATACTGCTGTGCAACACAGCCATCCGTCCCCCTTTGAACGTAAGAGTAATACTATTTTGAGCATCTACGCCCGTATCCATTTTGGTACAGGAAGAAACAACCTGTTCAACTTCAGCGCCAAATACCATCGACGCGAAATTAATCGGATATACCCCTAAATCAAGCAACGCTCCACCCGCTAACGCCGGCTGTTTCGAACGTTCTTTGCCTCCAATCGGATAGCCGAGGTTCGCCGATAAGATGACCGGTTCGCCGATAATACCGCTATCCAGAATTTCGTTGATAGTGCGCGACAACGGCATATAACGCGTCCATATCGCTTCTGCGACAAACACATTCTTTTCCTTTGCCAGATTGAGTATTTCTTCAGCCTGCCGGGCATTTGCCGTAAATGCTTTTTCGCATAATACGGGCTTTCCTTTCAGAAGGCATTGTTTCGCGTTTTCATAATGTTGAGAGTGAGGGGTCGCTATATAAACCAACTGTACCTGTTCGTCATCAAGCATTGCTTCATACGAACCGTAAGCTTTTTCAAATCTCCACTTTTGGGCAAAAGCATTCGCTTTTTCCTGTTGACGAGAAGCAACAGCGTATGCCTCCGCGTTTTCCATACCTCTGATGGTTTCCGCCATTTTTTCGGCAATCCATCCTGTACCCATAATTCCTATTCGCATCCTTCTATTGTTTTAATTGTTCCATCCGCGTCATATTCCAATTCGATTACTTTCATACTGCGAAGCCAAGTCTTTCCTCCTGACGGAACGGCATCGTGATGAAACAGATACCATTTACCTTTATATTCCACAATACTGTGATGGGTCGTCCAACCTATCACAGGAGTCAGAATAACGCCTTTGTACGTGAACGGTCCATAAGGATTGTCCCCTACAGCATAGCAAAGATAGTGAGTATCTCCCGTAGAATAAGAAAAATAATATTTTCCTTTATATTTGTGCATCCATGACGCTTCAAAGAAACGGCGGTTGGTATCTCCCTGAGTCAGGGGTTTTCCCTCCTCATCCAGTATAACAACATCGCGCGGCTCTTCCGCTAATTCCAGCATATCTTCTCTCAACCGGGCGACTTTCGCGCATAAGGCAGGTTCATCATCGGCAGGAAAAGCGGCGGATTCCAGTGCTTTATTGTTCCGGTAGCGTTGCAGTTGACCGCCCCAGATACCTCCATAATAGATAAAATATTGTTCGTTTTCTTCAAATACGCAAGGATCGATACTATAGCTGCCTTTAATAGGGTTTTCCAGCGCGATGAACGGTCCGTAAGGCGTATCGCTGACGGCTACACCCAAGCGAAAAATATCGTTCTTGTCTTTTAATGAAAAATACAGGTAATATTTTCCATCCTTAAAGGCGACATCACTATCCCACAATTGGCGTCCCGACCAAGGAACATCTTCTACCGCCAGTATTTTGCCGTGATCTGTAACCGCTCCGTCAATATCTTCGAGTGAAAACGCGTGATAATCTTTCATATCGAAATGATCGCCGTTATCATTTTCAGGAGTACCGCTTTCCCGGTCATGGGAAGGATAAATATAAATTTTGCCTTCAAATACATGAGCCGAAGGATCTGCCATATAGTCGTCCGGGAATAAGTATCTTGCTTTTTTCATAGGTTTATCAAATTTTTATTATTTACTATTCGTAGTTGTATCGGAATTGGCATTAGCCTTTTCTATTATTTCTTTTACAATCTGTTTTGCTTTATATTCACGGTCGAATAATAAGGCATAATCAGTACGTCCGGGCATCGGGTAATCATTTTTCCATGAATCGGCGTCCATCACTCCCCACAATGTAACACGCTTTATATGCTCGCTATTCGCAATAAAAAGGTTGAAAAAATCACCCATCCGTTGTGTCCAAGCTGTAGCCACAGAATCAGGCAAACCGCCGGTATATGGATTCATTTCCTGACGGTAAGCCGCCGTATCGGAAACATTGGCTCCAATATTTTTCTGGCGAGGAGAAGGCAAAGCGCTTAAATCCAATTCGGTAATCATTACTTTTACCCCGGCAGACACATAGGCGTCAATAGCCGCCTTGTATTCCTCAAGATTGGGATAATCCATGCCTATATGACCTTGCATTCCCACGGCGTCTATACGCAATCCACTGTCTTTTAATGATTTTATCAGTTTGACGATAGCGTCTCTTTTGCCTGCATGCCATTCGTTATAATCATTATAGTAGAGTTCCGCGTCGGGGTCGGCTTCATGAGCAAAACGGAATGCCAGCGGGATAAAATCTTCACCAATGATTTGATAAAATTTGCTATCTCTCCACGAACCATCATCCAATATAGCTTCATTCACGACATCCCAACCTTTAATACGCCCTTTATATCTGGATATTACAGTGGTAATATGATTCTTAATACGCTCTATAAGCACTTTTTTCGACACATCTTTTCCTTTGTCATCCGTGAAAAACCAGCCCGGAGCTTGAGAATGCCAAATGAGTGTATGTCCGGTGATAAACAATCCGTTTTGTTCCCCAAAATCTACGAATCTATCGGCGTCATTGAAATAAAATTCCCCTTCTTTGGGTTGCAGGTACATGCTTTTCATACAGTTTTCCGCTACAATAGCGCTGAATTGCCGCTTTACAATGTTCACAGCCAACGTATCCTTCCCCCAGATTTGGTTTAGGTTCAAAGCTGTGCCTATAAGAAACTTATCTTTCAAGGCTTCTTTTAAGGAAGGTTCTTTTACTTCAACTTCTTTTTTTGTTTGCGAACAATCTAACAGCGTAAATGCAAGGCAAATACAAAGACAAAGAGTTAACGGTTTCATAATATTTTATTTTTATTAGTTATTCAAATGTCTTTCTTCTATTTCTATATTTATTTTGTCTATTACACTATCTTCTAATTCATATTTTGAGATAATAAACATTGCCAAAAGGAGCAGTATCGCCGGGATTACAGCGACAAGCCACAAAATTCCCTGTTGGGCAAAAGCTGATTGTGTAACCGTATTTTTTTCGTCAAAACCGACAAAAGCCAATACAAATCCGGGCACAACTCCACCTAAAGCCATTCCCGCCTTAAAGAATATTCCCGTCAAAGCGTTTACGATTCCTGAAATTCTCTTTCCGGTTGTGTGTTCCCCATAGGATATTACCTCCGGAACTAACGCCCACATATACCCTGTTGCTACGATTACTCCTGTCGATTTAACGAACTGGGCAACCAAAACTAACCAAACATGCGCCTTGAGCGCGGGAATTATTGATATTGCATAAAGCAATGCCATCCCGAAAATAGCAATAGAAAGGAATACGTAGAACATTTGCTTTTTGCCGATCGTCCGTTTTATAGCCGGCACCATCGGCATAAAAATGAACGCGGGGATAGAACCAAGCGCGGCGAAATAAGGCAGCCAATCCGGCGCTTGTACATTGTATATCATATAGTAAGACCCGGCTGAGTTTCCTATCGCCATCATGGCGAAAGCCGTAACAAAAAAGAAGGCAAGCACCCGCAAAGGGCGGTTGTGTTTAAATTCTTTCCACAAATCGGAAACTTTCACTTGCGAAGTCTCACTCTCTGCCATTACTACCCGCTCTTTGGTTTGGGTATAACAAAAAATCAACAATGCTAAGCCTGTGACGGCATAAATGGTCATTGTTATAAACCACGCGTTTCCGGATTCCGAAGAGTTGATTTTGCCATCGGGCGAAAGTGATTTTACGATAATCGGAATACCATAAGCAACAGCTAAACCGCCAAGATTGGCAAGAAACATGCGTATTGAGGTAAGTTTTGTGATTTCGTCGGTATCGCGTGTAAGCGAAGCGTTTAAAGCTCCGTAAGGAACATTTATAAGCGTGTAGCACATCGATAAACCCACATAAGTAATATATGCGTAAAGCAACGAACCCGAATATCCGTTCCAAAAACAGAGAATAGCGAAACCGGTCAGCGGAATACCTCCCAAAACTAAGTAAGAACGATATTTACCGAGTGTCGGATTGTGTTTATCTACAAAAGCACCAACGAGCGGATCCCAAACAACATCGACCAAACGAACTATCAGAAACATGATAGCCGCCGTTGCCGCAGGAAGACCGTAAACATTCGTATAGAAAAGGAGCAGGTATTGGGCTACCGTTTGATAAATAAGATTCTGCGCCAAATCGCCCGAACCGAAACCGATGCGTTGCAACAGTGAAAGTTTGTAAAAACCTTTCGTTTCGGTAAGTGTTTGTTCTCTTGATTCCATCATTTTATATTATTACTTATTATTTATTTCCTTGTATCTTCTGTCGTAAATGGCGAAGCCGGTAATCCTTCTTTATTTTTCAGGTTCGCGCCTTCGGGATTATCCGCCCAGGCATACCTGACCGCCACCGGACTCTGAACCTGATCGCTCCACACTTTGACTTTGCTATCGGCTAACACAACAGCATCCGCCCAAACATATCTCCCCGACTCGCCCTTTACGGCAAAGCCTTTAAGAACCAGATTGGAATACAATCCGGTACCTGTGGATGAAAAGGTGAGGATGATACTATTGCCTTCGACTCGCATACTTTCATAAACAGGACATGTACTTTCCGCCTGATGATCGTCATAAGCCACACGCCTGGCTTCCAACGCCAAACGATGCCCCACCGTCTTTTTATTCAACGGATGAATATCGTTCCATTCCCCGATGTCAATCGTTACCGCCATGCCTGTATAAGGTAGTTGAAGCGTTTGCCGCTGAGCTTCCCTCAATTCCGCCCAACCGCTTTCGACCGGCTGCGTTTGCGCTTTCATGAAATTTGGTAGCTGAGCATAGATAAACGGCATTTGCGGATTGTTCCATTTTGCCCGCCAATCGTTAATCAAGTCAGGGAACAGCGTTGCGTACTCTTGCGGCTTCCCGGTGTTCGATTCGCCCTGATACCATAAAAACCCTTTTATTCCATAGTTCCTGAACGGAGCTATCATTCCGTTATATAAACCCATCGGTTTGTATTGGAAAAATGTTTGCGAACCGGCAGGAGTCATTTCCGCACCTATCTTATACCTCCAGTTTCCGGTTAAATCTATTTCTTCCTTTCCTACAATTATTTTATATGGCTTTTCTTCCACAAAACCGCCTCTGCCGGCATTATTTATTACCCTGACAGTTATATTATTTATCCCTTCTTTGAGCAATCCTACCGGAATGTTATAGATGCGTGGCGGATACTGGTAAGAGATTGTGCCCACGAATATTCCATTTATAAAAGCCGAATCGGCATCGATAATACACCCGAGACGTAGCACGCTCGGTTTTCCGGCTAAGGATTCGCTCACTTCAAAATTCTTTCGAAACCACAGAGAACCATTTACCTGCCCTACTCCTTTATCCGCCCAATAGCCCGGTAAAGAAATTAGAGACCAGTCCGCATCATCCAACTGCTCTTTATTCCATTGGGAAACTCCCTTATCTTTTTGATTGAGGACGGTATGCCATTGATAATCCCTTTGAGATTCTTCGTTTCGGATACTGTCTATATATGCCTGATTCGCGCAGATTCGCGCGGCTTCCATGTAATGAGGATAATTTTTCAAGGCATCCTTACTCATCCACGCTTCCGCGGGAGAACCACCGATAGCAGTATTGATAAAACCGATTGGAACTTTATACCTGTCATATAGCTCTTTCGCGAAGAAATAGGCGACTGCGGAAAAATCAAGAATGTTTGCCGGCGTAACCGATTTCCATTCGCCACCTTGCAAATCCGTCTCTTCCCTTGCGAAATTGTATCGCATCGGAACTCTGAACTGCCTTATCAGAGGATTGTCAGCTTGTTTGACTTCTTCTCCGTATAAATCCAAAACACGACGGACAGGCAGTTCCATATTCGATTGCCCCGAACAAAGCCATACATCGCCGATTAATATATCCTTTATTTCAATCTCATTAACCTGTATTGTATAAGGTCCTCCGTCTTTTTGAGCAGGTAGGACGATTTTCCATTCCCCTTTCTTATCCGCTTTTGCCTGATAAGATTCGCCAAGGAATTTTACGACAACCGTTTCTTTCGGATCAGCCCAACCCCATATCGTAAGAAGGCTTTCCCTTTGCAGTACCATGCCGTCGCTTATCAGGCGGGGTAATCTTACTTTTCCCTGCGCCGATACAGCTATAATAACCGCGAAGAGTATTATAAGCCTGCGATAAATGACCTTATATGTATAGTTTGTTTTCATTCCATTTATTAATATATGAATTTACTTTGCGGCGCGCCTAAATAACTGGGTTTAAGCCCGCCCATGTCAACCATTATTTTTTGTAATACAATCCCCTGATCAAGCGGACGAAATCGTATTGTATGTTTTCCGACTTTCTCTATTTTATGTACGGTAGCCGTTTCGATGATACTTGTCGCCTGCCATTCTCCAAGTTCGCCTCTGTAATGCCCATTAATATTCACTATCTGTTCCTGTCCTCCATCAACGGATAGGGCATAACGCAATCCTTTGTTGGCATTAAAATTCAGGGTAGGGGATACCAATACAATTACTTTAGCTTCTCCAACCGACTTTAATACAATATCATACTCTAAATACACGTCCTTATTATCATTATCGGGAGAAACAGTCACCGGCTGAGTCGTTATACCCGATGAGGTTTTACTCAAGTCGGGAATAATCGTCCATATAATATTCCCATTGCTGTTTTGCCTTGTATAGTTTTCGGCTTCGACAGACACATAGCCGGCTTCTTCCATAAATACTTTTTCTTTATAAACCATTGCCTGCGCAACATATTCCACTTGCGGCATTATGTTTTTTTCGGGTTGTTGCCAAGTTGTATAACCGATATGCACCTGATCCATTATATGCGTCCATTTGCCATTGGCTATATCTCTGTTATAATGTACGGTCAGTATCGAATCGCGTTCAAAACATTCTTTTGCTTTGTCAGCCCACAAGTTAGCCTGTATATCGGACTTGGACGCGTATTCTTTGTTTTTGGCGACCGCGTAATACATTTCATACAAGTTAGAACAGGCATTGATAGGAAATAAGACCAATTGGTCGAACGCGTCTTTGTAATTATCGGGAAGCAGATAGTATAAGCGCATAGCGTCTATAACCAGATCGCGATAATCATTCACGACTGTTTCAAACTCATTATAATTATCAAGGCTGTATGTATTTTCGTCTAATAATTCAGGCGTAACCCTTCTGTTATATTTTGTATATAGATTGATCAGCCTTGCCGATTCTTTCGCGTATTTCTCACCGAATTGCCGCGCGCACCATTCCTCGGTATGTCGCAGAACATTATCCGCGTTAAAGCGGTTTGGATTCCAAGCCATATCCAGAAAGAAACTGATGGGATATTCCATCGGTTTTAAGTCGCCGACATTTACAATCCATATTTTATCCACTCCATATTGATAAGTAAGGTTCATTTGTTCCCAAATACGTTGTACCTGACTAATATTTAACCACTTGTAATTACGGGGGCCACCCACATAATCGAAATGGTAATACATACCATGACCACCTTTGTGCATCTGTGTGTTAAGGGCGGGAAGTTTTCGTACATTCCCCCAATTGTCGTCACAGAGTAGTAATGTTATGTCATCAGGTACACGCATCCCTTTATCATAGTAATCTTGTACCTCTTTGTATAAAGCCCAGACTTGCGGTGTTTCTTCCGCTTTTTTGCCTGTTACTTTCGATATTATATCGCGTTGATCCTTTACTATTTTTTGTAATAAGGCTACATCGCTCTCTTCGCTCATCGCCTCATCCCCATCGCCGCGCATACCTACGGTTACTATCGTTTCATAGTCTTTCATGCGCGCCATTCCGTCCTGCCAGAATCCTTGCAAGACTTTTGGGTTTTTATTATAATTCCATACACCCTTGCCGTAACGGCTCCATTCGGCATGTGCCCTGCCCATAGGCTCGTGATGCGATGTGCTGATGACAATGCCGTATTCGTCCGCCAACTTTCCATTCAGCGGATCATCGTCAAAAAAGGCATTACCCCACATGGCAGGCCAAAGGAAATTACCTTTGAGCCGAAGTATCAGTTCGAATACTTTTTCGTAGAACTGATGATTAAATCCTCCGAATGTGGCACGCGCCCAACCATCCAAAGCGGGGGCTTCATCATTCAGAAAAATTCCTCTGTATTGTACAGCCGGTTCCCCATCGGTATAAGCGCCATATTTCACATACAGGTTCTTTTGTCCGACAATCGGTACATCCGCCCAGTAATACCAAGGAGAAACTCCTATTTGGGACGATAGTTCATATATTCCGTATATCGTTCCTCTTTTGTCGCTTCCGGCTATGACCAAGGCTTCTTCTATCCCTTCAGCCGGATTCCGGAGCGTTTTTATTATATATTTCTCATTCTTCCCCAGTAGGTCGCCGCCTTCTATTTTACCCTCTTTTATAAGTTGATTGATAAGAGACGATTTTCCAACAGTACCGATGATTATGACCGCGTTGCTTTTACCTATATCCGGCAAGATACCCGTTACTTTCGACAGATCCTTCCGCAAGTCCCCTGCAGCGCGCAATACTCCTTTATAATCATTCTCATCGGTCAGTATTGTCGCCGGTTTACCATCTGTCGCCAGCGGAAAACAAGAAGAAGTCTTTTGGTTAAATATAAATCTTTCACTCCCAAAAACCGATACGCTTTTAGGAAACAAGACAGACAGACACAAAGCCATTATATAAAATAACCTTTTAATCATAATTCATGGTTCAGATAAAAGTCGGAATAAAATAGAAACTGTCTCAGAATGTAAAGTACATAAAAATCAAACTGTTATTTTTAATATCCGAGACAGTTTCTTCATTGAAAAGCCTAATAACCTAAAACATTTTGCTATTTGCTATTTATAATAAACTCTTAATTAACTTTTTAATACCCCGGATTCTGATAAGCTTCCTTTTCAGCTTTGGACATTGTCATTCTGTCTAATTGACCTTGAGGTATAGGGCGCAAATATTGGAAACCTAAAATCTCACGTTTTACAACTGTTGGGGTATGGTCGCCTTTGGAAGCGCCACAAATTGTGTATGAACCTGCCAATTCCGCCCATTTCTGTGTACGAACCAAGTCAAACCAGCGATAACCTTCGCCATAATATTCACGCGACCGTTCTGCCAAAATGTAGTTAATATTTATATCTTCCGCTTTAGGAGTTTTAGTAATCATAGCCGCGCTGTTGTCGATAACTTTGCTAACATTGCCGTTGTTGTTCCAACGCCATTTTCCGGCACGTTCGCGAAGAACTAATATAAGTTCGCGGGCGGATTTTGAACCTGTCGCGCCTTTTACGGCAGCTTCGGCGGCTATCAAATAAAATTCGGAGAATTTGGCGATGTTCCATGGACGTGTGATAGCGCCGTTAGGTTGTCCCAAACCCGCGCCATTGTCGGTACGATAAGTTCCTAATTTCCAAAGACCGGGATAAACAATACGGCTGATACCGCTTGGCGCGATTACCCAATCGGCTCTGCCCGGTAATGTACCGGCTCCAACATTACTGTCACCTGCTCCTGAAGGATAGGTAATAGGAGTTGAAGGCTCTTCGTCGAGAAAAGTCAGAATAGCGTCACCCGGAACAACTACCATGCCGTTCGCGTTCACCAAATTTGGATGCGATTCACCGTTTTTATCCCAATTGCCACGATAAACAGTTACAAATGTACCATCGTAGCGGCTATCGTCGGTTTTATCGGCAAAAGTATTTGTAATAGCTTCTATTGTAGGGCACATACGAGTCCATGGACGTCCACCCCATTGTGATGCTTCACGCTGTACGGAATTAACGCCGCCCGCGCTTCTGATTTCCGTATAGTTCCATGTCGCAAACCAAACGGCAAAACTTTCAGGAGCGCTACCATTACTCCACGACAAACTTGCCACATTGTAATATTCGTCTTCAATATGGTCGCTATACAGTACAATTTCGCTATTGCGGTCGTTGCTGCCGAGATTTACATCATAAAAAGTAGGTTGCAGTTTGAAATTACCCGGATGATTGATTCCGTCCAATGCCACATCATATGCCTGTTGGAAATACCACGCCGCGTCATGCCCATCGGGATCGGTACGCGCACATTCGGGATAAGTAGGAATGTTGTTAGGGTTTTGCAACCACCATCCGTAACTCAGGTATGCTTTTGCCAGGTACAAACGAGCAGCTGTTTTGGTAACGCCGCCTGTTACACGTCCTACTTCGGGCAGGGTTTCAATGGCAGTTTTCAAATCAGGGAAAACAGCTTTTGTATACACTTCGGGAACCGTATTACGCACTGAAACGCTCGAAGGTGTAGTATTGAATTTCAATTCACCTGAGCCTAAATCCAACGGTACGCCGCCAAAAGACTGAACCAACATAAAATAGTCCCACGCACGGAAAAAGCGGGCTTCGGAGATCATCGCTTCCGACAGACCGACAGAAGCCGCATTTTCTATAATTCCGCTTGCCGTATTGATATTCGAATAAGCCGCGTTCCAAAGCGCGTCGGAACGGCTGGTGCCAGGAGCCAGAGAGCCAACGCCCGACATATCGGTGTCTTTAAAGTTATTGTCGGCGCTTTGCGCGTAAGTTGATTCATCTGTGCCGTTTTGACAACCCGCGTAATAATACTGACCGAAAATATAGCGGGTATGCGCATAGAGAGAAGTTAAGCCGCCTTGTATGCCCTGTTCGGTTTTGAAAAATCCGGGTTCGTAGATGGCGCGGGGTTCTTCGTCCAAAAGACTGTTGGAACAAGCAAACGCAAACAGTGCAATCACAGCGGTTCCAACGATGGTTTTTATATTTATATTTTTCATTTTACTTTTTTGAATTAATGTTAAACATTTAGAACGATAAGTTCACTCCAAACACGTAATTACGAGTTTGCGGTGTGTTAGTTCCTACTGTGAGCATCGTACTTGCGTTATAAGGCAAATTTGTTGTTACAGCCGCGCCACTTGTGTCGTCTCCATAAGAATTGGTAACAGGATCTAAACCGGTCTCTTTGTTATATGGAGAGAAGAGTACAAAAGCGTTCTGCACAGTAAAATACAGGCGTGCGCCTCCGAGTCCAAGTTTTTTAAACCAATCGGCGTTTTTGTCGAAATTATATCCCAGCGTAATTTGTCCTACTTTGAAGTATGTGGCGTCGAAGTAACCAAGTGTGCTACCATATTTTTGGTTGTCACCGCTTTGTATTCCACCCGGTTTCGGATATTTGGCATCCGTGTTTTCAGGTGTCCAATAATCCACTTTCACGTTGCCACGCCTTCCTGTCAACATATTCAGATAGCCGTTGGCAGCATGAAGCGAACTAACCAAAACACCACCGTTCTGATATGTACCGATTACATTCAAATCCCAGTTTTTATAGGCAACACGCGTGCTGAATCCTCCTTGCCAGTTTGGATCGGCGTTAATTATCTGACGGTCGGCGGAGCCAATCGCCCTTACCGGTTTTCCATTGGCATCGTAATCACCCGTATATTTAACCTTAATCATACCGACATTACCACCCGGTTCGAAATCAGTAAGATAATTGTCTCCTTCCTGCCAAAGCCCGATTTTTTCGTAATCATAAATCGAATTAATAGAATGCCCTTTAAATAGAGAAAGAGATTCGTTCTGATCCTGTCCGCTATCAATTTGTACAACTTTATTTTTATTTGTATAGAAATTAATTCCGGCTTCCCATGACCATCCATCTTTATTTTCAAAAATAACTCCGTTCAAAGCAATTTCCATGCCTCTATTTCGCGATTTACCTACATTCGCCCAATAATATTCGACACCGGCGGATTGAGGCAGAGGCACTTTCATTAATATATCTTTGGTGTTCACAACATAATATTCAACTGATCCCCACAAGCGGTTTTTCAAGAATGAAAAATCCAAGCCGAAATTATAGGTAGTGGAATATTCCCAACCTAATTCAGGGTTAGGTACTTCCGACACGTAATATCCTGTGGCAGGCGCGTCCGCGCTTACACCGAAGTTGTAAGGTCGAATACCCAAACGTCCGAGCGTAGCATAAGGCTCAACCGCCTGATTGGATGTCTGTCCCATACCAAAACGAAATTTCAGGTTATCCAGCCAATCCTCATTTTCCATAAACGATTCTTTGCGGATATTCCACCCTGCGGAAACGGCAGGATAAGTATGCCATTTGTGCCCTTCTGCCAAACGTGAAGACGCATCGGCACGAATAGCTAAAGAAAGCATATAGCGATTGTCGTAATCATACATCACACGTCCCATGACCGAATTTAAAGCGCTGACTTCATATCGTTGTTTTCCCGGATCTACCGTAACATCCGATTTTTGCGCCTGTCCCAAGTTCCAATACTGAAAATGGTCGGAAGGAATATTAGTCGCTTCAACCAAAGAACGGTCATAATGCGTTTGTTCCGCGGAATACAAGCCTACTAAATTTAAGTGATGTTTTCCGAAATATTTGTCGTAAGTCAACAGATTTTCCACTACCCATTGGGTTGTCAACGATTTTTCGAGCGAGCCGGTCGAAGCGGCGGTCGAAGTATCGCTGAATACGCCTGTTCCTTTATACTGACCTCTATTGAAACCTCTTAGATTTAAACCTAAATTGATACGATAACTTAACCCTTCAATTCCCGGAATTTTCACTTCTCCGAACAAAGAATTGTAGGAAGCATAGCCACGCTGATTGTCGGCGTATCTATCGCCCAAATTTTCAATCGCATCTCTTGAGTATGCCCAATAATTGTCCGCTACGGAATGTACCACGGTTTTCCAACTGTTGTCGTCGTTCCATGGATTAATCATCGGCGATAAAGCCAACGTATTGTACATCCCAATATTTTGACCGTTGGTAATATTGTAATTATTATTTGAAATCAAACCCATACGGACATATTTACCGATGTTTTACTCTATATTGGCTCGTAAATTGATACGACTATAGTTTTGTCCGGGCATCAACGATTGGTCTTTATAGTATCCGGCTCCGAAATTATAGCTTCCTGTTTCACTTCCACCCGCAACACCGATGTCATGGCTCATGACCATACCTGTACTGAACATCAAATCCTGCCAGTCGGTATTTACTCCTTGTTTTTCATCGCTTCCCATTGTCGGCCGAGTTCCGCCGCCTTCTAAATTTTCTTTGTAAATTCCGGCATCCTGACGCAATTGATAAAGTTCATCACCCGACATCATCGGATAACGGTGATAGAGGGTCTTGGCTCCTAAATAAGCATTATAACTTACTTTTGCTTTTTGTCCGAACACACCCTTGTCGGTAGTAATTATAATAACGCCATTAGAGCCACGCGAACCATATATAGCGGTTGCCGAAGCATCTTTCAGAATGTCGATACTTTTAATATCATCCGGGTTAATATCACCGATTGTACCGGCAAAAGGTATTCCGTCCAAAACGACAAGCGGATTGTTGTCACCACTAAACGAGCGTGTTCCGCGAATACGAATTTGCATATCCGATCCGGGTTTTGAACTTGTCTGCGACAGTTGTACACCTGCCACACGTCCGGCTAAGGCGGTAGTTACATTTCCTGTCTGTACTTCGCGCAATACATCGCCTCGCATAGAAGCGACCGAACCTGTCACAGCCTCTTTCCTCTGAGTACCGTAACCTACCACAACAACTTCTTCAAGTATTTTATTGTCTTCTTGCAATACTATATCAAAAGATGTTTTTCCTGCCACATTGATTTCTTGCGCCAAGAAACCAACTATAGACGCTTTAATTTTCCCTTGAGAAGCTACATTCAATATGAATTTCCCATCTATATCGGTAAAAGTACCGTTCGGAGTACCTACTTCCGTTATAGCAACACCTATAAGGGGTTCGCCTGTAGCATCTTTCACCACACCTTGTATAGATTTGGTCTGCGAAAAAGCAAAAACAGGTATCAGAAGAAATATACATATAAGTCGGAGAGACTTAAATAATCCTGAATTTTTCATGATTAAGATTCTTTTTACTATTAATAATTAAGTTATTTTTTCATTTGTGTAGGAATGTTTCCTCGAACTCCTATGTTTCCATAATAAATTGATTTAATGTAGTGGATTATGTAGTTAATTTGTTTCATACAAACTTATGAATATATATTTCAGCAGCAGCACATAAATGTTTTACATCTTTTGCAGCATGTAACATTCGCTTTATCGCGTGTAACATATCTTTTTCTGTATGTAACATTTAGCAGAAAGGCGGTTATTCATAGTATCGCAATTTAGCTAAAAACTGATTTTCAGGTTTTCTATTCCGCTGTGTATCATAGAGGTTGTTCAACCATCGACGTCAAGGAACAAAACAGGTAGATGTTGAAGAAGGCAAGAAACCGCGAGCGACCGGAATAAATTCCGGTCGCTCGCAGTTTCTCTCTAATAACTAATCTTTTATTTTATCTCTTTCTTTTTGAACTATTCGATTTGTTCTTCTCATTCAGCTGCTTTTGCTGAACGCGTTGCGCTTCGGCAAGACGAGCCATGAACCCTGATTTCTTTTTAGGTTTAGCCTTGTTCGCTTCCAGCTTAGCCAATACCTTCTCTTCGTTTATCATATAACGGAATCCGATAGTCAACAGGATTGTTATCAACAACGAAAGGAAATAGTAATAAGTAAGCCCCGATGGATAATCATTCAACATGAACAAGAAAATCAACGGCATCAGGTACATCATCCACTTCATGCCCGGCATCTGTTGCTGACCTGTATTGGTCATCTCCATATTGAACTTGGTATATACGATATTAGTAATGGTCATCAATATGCAGAATAAACTAATATGTGTTCCTATCAACGGAATATGGTTGTGCCATTCGATGATTGCGTCATAAGTGGAAAGGTCGGTAGCCCACAAGAAACTTTGCTGGCGCAAATCTATCGCGTTCGGGAAAAACGAGAATAAGGCGATCAGAACCGGCATCTGAAGGACAATCGGAATACAACCGCTCATCGGATTCACCCCGGCTTTACTGTATAGAGCCATAGTAGCCTGTTGTTTTTCCATCGCTTGTTCCTGCTTCGGATATTTGGCGCTTATCTCGTCAACCTGCGGTTTCAATACGCGCATCTTCGCCGAAGACATAAAAGACTTGAACGTCAGCGGCGAAATGACCAATTTGACGATAATCGTAAGCAACAGGATAACAAGACCCATCGACAGACCTGTTCCTCTCAGCAAATTGAAGATAGGAATCACAAAATACTGGTTTATCCAACGGAACAATGTCCAACCCAGCGGAACCAGTTTATCCAAATCCAGCTTTTTATTTACATCATCAATATGGCTGTCATAGTTCTTCAGAAGAGAGAATGACATAGGTCCAAGGTAGTATGTGAATCCGGCGTGCGTCGTTTCGGCAGCAGCACCCACCTTTGCAGGGACATATATTTTCGCCTCGTAAGTTTTGAGATATTCACTGTTCTCACTTGTTTCCAATACCTTGGAATCCAACAGAGCGGTTTCTATCTTTTCATCGGCTATCAGGATAGGAGCGAAGAATTGATTTTTGAAGGCGATCCACTTAACAGGTTCTTTCACCTCTATTTGGTCGCTCTTATCGCTACTCATATCTTTAACGTCTCCGCCTATATATTTATAAGATACGTGAGAGTATCGTTGTTCGTTCTTCACGCTCTTTTCCTGCCTGCACATTTTTTGCGTCCACTGCAACACGAATATATCAGCCATTTCCCTGTCAAGCATCGGTTGCAAACCTGCGAGGTTGATGTCATATTTAAGCATATAATCATCTTCCGCCAGTTTGTACACAAAGTCGATATACTGGTTATCGGAGTAGGAATAACGCATGATAAGCGAATTGTCTCCGCCTGTTTGTATCGGCGTAAACACCAGGTCGCTTGTGTTCAACACTTTCTGTTGCTTATTTGTAAGCAGGAGGGCTAAATTCGCGTCGCCATTCATAAGGTACAACGAGTCCGAGTTCATCTTATCCTCGTTGTTGTAGCTCATATATTCCTTTAGCCGAGCGCTTACTATTTTCCCACCCTTAGTCGAAAAGACAACTTTTAGTTTACTGTTTTCAAGGGTCAGTAATTGTTCCGGCTGCTGATTGACAGATTGCAGAGAATCGGTTGTCGTTAACGACACGGAATCATTATCTTGAACGGGAACGGCGAAAAAGTCATCGACTTTCGTCTCTTGCGTTTCTTTCGCATCGGCGACAACCGAATCAGGCTTGCTTTCTTCCTGTTCGCGCGGATGCGTCTGCGCTTCAATAGAATCTTTCCGACGCTCAATTTCTTCCGCTGAAGGTCTGCTCAGTAATGTGAATCCAATAATTACGGCTGCGATGAGTATAAACCCTGTAATCGTATTCTTGTCCATTTATAATTTTTGTTTTAAAATCCTTTCATTTTTTACCTTTGTTGTCTATAACGGCTTTGATAAAACTCAAAAACAGCGGATTGGGAGAAACAACCGTGCTGTTGTATTCCGGATGGAACTGCACTCCTAAATACCATGTTTTCCCGGGTATTTCCACTACTTCAACCAGCCCCATTTCCGGGTTTATACCGGTACATTTCATCCCGTTCTTTTCAAAATCTTCCCTGTAATCATCATTGAACTCGAAGCGATGCCGATGCCGTTCTTCTATCAACTTCTTGCCATACGCTTTATACACCAATGAACCTTTTTCCAATTCACATTTGTAAGCGCCCAACCGCATGGTTCCTCCCATATTGGTTATGGTTTTCTGTTCTTCCATCAGGTCTATAACCTTAAATGGAGTATGAGCGTTCATCTCCGATGAATTGGCTTCGTCAAGCCCCAGCACATTGCGCGCGAACTCAATAACCATACATTGCATCCCAAGGCATACGCCAAATGTAGGGACATTGTGTTCCCGCGCGTATTTCAACGCGTGGATTTTCCCTTCTATGCCGCGTTGTCCAAAACCGGGAGCAACCAGTATGCCATCCATTGATGATAATGTTTTTTCCACATTATCTTCGGTCAGTTTGTCCGATAAAACGAAATGAAGATCCAATTTACGATCGTTGTATATCGCTGCCTGTAATAATGATTCATTTATAGACTTATACGCGTCCGGCAACTCTACATATTTCCCAACAAGGGCAATACGTAAAGTTTCTTTGGCGTGTTTCTTCTTATCAAGGAAGTCGCGCCACGGCTGCATCATCGGTTTTTCGCCTATCGGCATGCCCAACTTGCGCAACACTATCTCGTCCATATTCTGATCCTGCATCTTCAGGGGAACTTCGTAAATGGTGGATACATCCACCGACTGCACCACGGCATCCACTTCCACATTGCAGAACAAGGCAACCTTGCGTAATATATCCTTATTCAAAGGATGCTCGGTACGCAAGACCAACAGGTCGGGCTGGATACCTTCCGACTGAAGTTGTTTTACCGAATGCTGGGTAGGTTTGGTTTTTACCTCTTTTGCGGCTGCAATATACGGCACATAAGTAAGATGCACGCAAATGCAGTTTTTCCCCAACTCCCAACGTAACTGACGCACACTTTCTATAAAAGGAAGGGATTCGATGTCTCCTACTGTTCCTCCTATTTCGGTAATCACAAAGTCATAATTGTACTTTGTGCCCAACATCTTAATGTTGCGCTTGATTTCATCGGTAATATGCGGAACAATCTGAACCGTTTTTCCCAGATAATCCCCTTTACGTTCCTTATTGATTACATTCTGATAAATACGTCCGGTGGTGATATTATTGTCTTTATGAGTAGGTTGATTCAAGAAACGTTCGTAATGTCCCAAATCCAGATCCGCCTCATGACCGTCAACAGTCACATAACATTCGCCATGTTCATACGGGTTTAATGTACCCGGGTCGATATTAATATAAGGATCCAACTTTTGAATTGTCACTTTGTAGCCCCTTGCCTGTAACAGTTTACCCAACGAGGAAGCTATAATACCTTTTCCAAGAGAAGATATAACTCCCCCTGTAACAAATATATACTTCGTATTAGCCACGACTTTTCGTTTTTATATTTTTTTTGACTCTAAAAAGAAAGCACAAAAGTAAGAAAATTATTTGGATACTCAGTGCAAAAATACACTAGTCGAACTACTTAAATGAAAATATTTATTAATGACGTTATATATCAATAGTAAAACACTTTCCCCCAGCGCCTCCAAAGGAGGATAGAAATCCGTGCGGTCAATCAGTTGGTTTTTGTCGCCGTTTTTCCCGCTTCGCGATAGCCTCCCTTTTGGGGCGAGGGCTGTATTGTTAAAAAAAGGTGACAAAAGTAACAGTTTTTAGTAAGTAGTTTACTAGAGTTCAAGTTTACTAGCTTGATAGAACTCTTGTACACTCAAAACTTAAAAGGTAACAAAAGTAACAGTTTTCAGTTATCGCCACTTTGCGCCATTCTTAATTTTTAATTCCTCATTCCTCATCCTTTTTCGTTTACTAAAGTTCTAAAAAGTGACAAAAGTAACACTTTTTTTAGTTTACTAGAGTTCAAGAATTCAAGTTTACTAGCATGCTAGAACTCTCGTAAACTTGTACACTTGGAAACTCAAAACTCAAAAGGTGACAAAAGTAACACTTTTCAGTCATCATCGCCTTGCGCCATTCTTCTTTATAGTAAACTTGTAAACTTGAAATCTTGCAAGCTTGTACACTCAAAACTCAAAAGGTGACAAAAGTAACAGTTTTTAGTCATCATCGCTTCGTGCCATTCTTTCTTGTAAACTTGTAAACTTGAACTCTCGTAAACTCAAAACTTATTACTTAAAACTCAAAACTTCCTTCTTGTAACTACCTCCTATTAGACAATTTTTTTAGAAAAAAATGCAGTTTTTAATGTTAACACATAAAAAATAATTAGGGTGTAAATTGTCGTTGATTTTCAAATATTTATTAACTTTACTCCGATAATCTAAGAATAGGAAGTTAGCAATACCATGGGACAGAGAGCGGTTGGCGCGGTTTAACAGCGGAAAGATGACCGGCAGCGAAAAGATGAACTACAAACCGTCTCGCATGAGACATAACAAATAAAATCATGGGACTTTTAGATTTATTTAAACCCGCGTGGAAAAGTAAAAACGAAGAAAAGGCACTGAAAGCTATTGAAAAGTTGACAGACCCAAAAGAATTGGAGAAAGCGGCTAAAACCGCGCCTAATAGGGAAGCGCGCAAAGCGGCGGTTGGGAAACTGACCGACCAATCTCTGCTTGCCGATATAGCGAAAAAAGAAAAAGATTATAATGTCTGTGCACATGCGGTTCTGAGTTTGACCGACCAATCTATACTCGCCGATATCGCGAGAAAATATAAGGATTTTGCCGCGCGTAAAATAGTGGTTTGGAAACTGACCGACCAATCTCTACTTGCCGATATAGCAAGAAATGACAAAGATAAATATATACGTAAAGACGCGGTTCAAAAACTGACCGACCAATCTGTGCTTGCCGATATTGTAAAGAATGACAAGGATGTGGATGTGCGTATAACGGCGGTTAAGAAACTGACTGACCAATCTCTGCTTGCCGATATTGCGAAAAATGACTTTTCAGAAGATGATGCTATAAGCGTAGCGGCGGTTTACAGGCTGACCAACAAAACTTTGCTTGCCGATGTCGCGGAAAATGCTAAAAGTAGTAGTATGCAAAAAACAGCGGATAATATTTTGGAGTATTATTCTCACAATCAGGCTGAACCTTCATATTGTCTCTGCGGCGACCCGGTGAAGGACTATCGCAAAGGAACAGGACAGGCATATTGCCGTAAATGTGACAAAATCATTGAAAGCTTAGGGGTATGATTACAATTAAATGACTAATCCTAAAAGGCCGCGACGGTTTCCTCTATATTTTTCAAATTTTATCCGTCTGTGTGTAATTGAAAAATTTCATGTACATTTGTTATAAGTTATGAAACGAAGCATGATTTTTGTCAAATCACCAAAGTCCATGATAATAAAAATCATGCGAGTTCCATATGGCAACTAAAATCAAAATTATTATCATATGAAATGAATATTCGCGATAATACGTTCAAGTCCTGCAAGGACATTCGGAAACATCGCGGATAATCATAAACTAAAATTTCAAATCCGATTAAAAAATAATTTAAGTTCATTATGAATTATTTCAATTATAAAAGACGTTCGTCTTCCGAAGCAAGAATAGGCGACACACCGCTTGGCGGCGATAATCCGATACGCGTGCAATCAATGACCAATACCAATACCAACGATACGGATGCCAGCGCCGAACAGATTATAAGGATAGTGGAGGCGGGAGCGGATTATGTCCGCCTGACCGCGCAAGGTGTACGTGAAGCCGAAAATCTGAAAAATATTAAAGAAATAGTTCGCGGGCAGGGCTACACGACTCCTCTTATCGCGGATATACACTTCAATCCGCGCGCGGCGGAAGCCGCCGCCGGAATAGTGGAAAAAGTCCGTGTCAATCCGGGTAACTTTGTGGATCGGGTAAAAACCTTTGCCACATTTGAATATACCGATGAAGAATACGCGCTGGAAATAGAAAAGATAAGGTCAAAGTTAATCCCATTGCTGGATATATGCAAAGAGCATAAGACCGCCATCCGTATAGGCGTCAATCACGGTTCGCTGTCGGATCGCGTCATGAGCCGCTATGGCGACACTCCCGAAGGCATGGTGGAATCATGTATGGAGTTTCTGCATATATGTATCGCCGAAGGTTTCAACGATGTTGTAATATCCATGAAGACCTCCAATACCGTAGTGATGTCGAAAGCGGTGCGCCTCCTTATTCACAGGATGGAAGAGGAAGAACTGTACTTTCCGTTGCATCTGGGCGTTACCGAAGCCGGAGACGGAGAAGACGGGCGCATAAAGTCGGCGGTCGGCATCGGCGCTCTTCTTTCCGATGGGATTGGGGATACGATACGCGTTTCGTTGAGCGAAGATCCCGAACTGGAAATACCCGTAGCCCGCAAATTAGTGGCTTATATAGAACAGAAAGAAAACCATCCCGAAATCATAGCAAAAGCGAGTGAGAAATTCTCCCCTTTTTCCACCGACCGCAGGGCAACTCGTGCTGTCGGCAATATAGGGGGCGGCAATGCGCCTGTGGTTGTATCGGATCGTTCACAGGGAAATTTTGAGTTGAACAGCCATTTTCTTCCGGATTATATCTATGTGGGAAAAGAATTACCTGTGGCTGCTCCCCGCGCTATCCCATCCATTATAGACCTTGACGGATGGAAGGCGGAAAAAAACACGTATCCCTTGTTCGATAAGTCAAACTTGGGAAAGATAAAAGATACGACCTCCGCCGTCAAATTTGTCCGGATATCTTATCCTGAACTGGATGACGCGGTCATCGCTTTGCTGAAAAATGATAAATCCATTGTTGTGATCCTTACGACAAATCATATAAACGGAGTAGGCGAACAACGCGCGTTTATCCATACCCTGATGAACAGCGATTGTGATACGCCTGTGGTCTTCTGCCGCCATTATACGGAGGACGAACCGGAGGATATTCAGATAAAAGCGGGCGCGGACTTCGGCACACTCTATCTGGACGGATTCGGCGACGGCATCATGATACAAAACAAAGGAGCCATTCCTCAAAAAGACATCGACGCCTACCTGTTCGGCATATTGCAGGCGTCGCGTGTGCGTACCAGCAAGACGGAATATATCTCCTGCCCCAGCTGCGGACGTACCTTGTTTGACCTGCAAACAACCGTAGCCTTGATAAA
>JAISKQ010000071.1 GCA_031260865.1 Prevotella sp. | reverse complement strand
GACAGCCATCGCCTCGTGCGCTTCGCGGCTGATAGAGCCAAAAGACATCGCGCCTGTCACAAAGCGTTTCATAATAGCCGACACAGGTTCAACGTCCAATATATCCACCGGCTTTTTAGAGGGTTCAAAATCAAGGAAATCACGCAAGAAAATCTTTTCAGGTTTTTTGTCTATCGATTCGGTATATTCTTTAAACTTCTTATAGCTGCCCAAGCGGGTAGCCAACTGGAGTTTGATTATGGTCTCGGGATTCCACGCGTGGTATTCGCCATCGCGTCTCCACGCGTATATACCCTGACTGATGAGCGAAGGATCTATAAAGTCTTCTTTGAACGCTTCATTGAATGATTCGATTGTATCACCGGCAAGGTCGTAGAGGTCGATACCTCCTATTTTTGAGGTCGTGCCTTTAAAATATTTGTCAATAAATCCGCTGCTGATTCCCACCGCTTCGAATATCTGAGCGCCTATATAACTTTTCAGCGTGGAGATACCCATTTTAGACATTGTCTTCAGTAATCCTTTATTTACGGCTTTCACATAGTTTTGCATCGCGGTATGAAAGTCAAGATGAATATCACCTTTCTGTACCAAATCTTCTATTACCGCCAACGCGAGATACGGGTTCACGGCATTCGCCCCGTAACCGAACAATAAAGCGAAGTGCATTCCTTCGCGAGGTTCCGCCGATTCCACTACTATGTCTATCTGCATGCGTTTACGACGTTCAACCAAGTAATGGTGAACCGCCGAAACCGCCAGCAACGACGGTATAGCGGCGTTATCCGCGTCGACACCTCTATCGCTAAGCACAATATAATTACTTCCGTTATCCACTGCCTTTTCCGCTTTGCGGCACATTTCATCTATCGCTTTTTCCAGCCCTGCCCCTCCCCGCTTAGGGTCAAACAACATCGGGATAACTTCAGCCTTAAAGCCTTTATATCCCAAATGCACCAACAAATCCAATTCCCTGTTCGACAAGAATGGGTTGGAAAGCCTGACCATCTTGGTATGCTCCGGTATAGGTTCCAATATATTCTTATGCAAGGAACCGATATATCCGGATAAAGACATCACCAACTCTTCGCGGATAGGGTCGATAGGGGGATTCGTAACCTGCGCGAAATGTTGGCGAAAATAGTTAAACAGGCGTTGCGGCTTATCGGACAGGACAGCCACGGGCGTATCGTTGCCCATCGATCCTGTCGCCTCTTTGCCCTCAATCGCCATCGGTATAATTATCTTCTCTATATCTTCTTTATAATATCCGAAGGCTTTCAGCAGTTTGGTATAATCATCCACGCTGTGCTTCGGCGTACGTCCCGAGGAAATGTCATCCAAGGAAATACGGTTTTTAGACAGCCATTGCCGATACGGATACGCTTTCGCCAGATTCTCTTTCAGCTCGGCGTCGTATTGTATGGTTCCTGTCTCTGTATCCACCATCAGCATTTTGCCGGGGCGAAGACGTCCTTTTTCTTTTATCTCCGATGGTTCGAACGTCAATACGCCCGTTTCGGAGGCGACAACCATTATATCGTTGTGCGTTATCAGGTAACGGGCGGGGCGCAGACCGTTGCGATCCAGCAATCCTCCGGCATAACGTCCGTCGGAGAACAGCAAGGTTGCCGGACCGTCCCACGGTTCCATAAATAAGCTATGATATTCATAGAATGCCTTCAGGTCGTTTGAAATCGGATTCTGATCATTCCACGATTCGGGAACCATCATCGCCATGGCATGTGGCAGCGATTTGCCCGACATCACAAGAAATTCAAGGACATTGTCGAACGAGGCGCTATCGCTCATAAAAGGTTGTACGATAGGCCACAAATCGCTTATATTACCCAAAAGGTCAGACTTTAACACACTTTCGCGGGCTTCCATCCACAGGCGGTTTCCCCTTATGGTATTTATCTCGCCGTTGTGCGCCGTCATCCGAAACGGATGAGCCAAATCCCATGTAGGGAATGTATTGGTGCTGAAACGGGAGTGTACCAAAGCGATGGCGCTGGTGAGATGCGGGTTTGATAAGTCGGGATAATAATATCTCAATTGTTCCGAAGACAACATCCCTTTATATATAATCCGCTTCGTTGACAGACTGACGACATAGAAAGCCCGTTTCGTGTCAGAAGAGAATACTTTCGAGTTAAATATTTCTTTTTCAATCTTTTTACGGAGCAAATAGAGTTTATGCTCCAATTTATCCTGCGAGATGCCTTCTTCGCCGACCACAAATATCTGTTTTATACACGGTTCGTTCGACCTTGCCATTTGACCCAATATTTCACTGTTGACAGGAACATCGCGGATAGCCAAAAGTTTCAACCCCTCGTTATCTATATGCCGGGTAAGCGTAATCATGCAAGACTCCAACTCGGCGTCTCCTTTGGGAAGAAAAACCATCCCCGCGCCATAGTGACCTTTTTCGGGAACAGGAATGCCTTGCAGCAGTATAAACTCGTGTGGTATCTGCAACATGATGCCGGCGCCGTCGCCGGTTTTGTTATCCGCGTTTTCCGCTCCACGGTGAATCATATTCTCCAATACCCGGAGACCATTCTCAACGATAGCATGTGATTTCGCACCTTTTATATGAAGTACCATTCCCACGCCGCAAGCATCGTGCTCGTAGTCGGGGTCATATAATCCGTGCCGCATGGCCGATCTTAAATATTGCATAGTAGATAGTTGATATATAAATGAAATATTTTCGTGTCCTCTCTAATTCATAGGGATGACAAATATACTAAATTCAATCAAATATAATCTCTTTTTGATTGAAAAAGCGTAAAATTTAGTAAAAAAAATAGTTTTTAGTGATTTTGGCTAACAAAAATCTATTTTGAAAAGGAGGTTGTCATTCAAAATTGAATACAAGCGAAATCATCCGTGTTTTTCCCGAAGATATTGCCTGCGTATATTTCAGCATATCTTTGTCGGTGAGGTCAGACCGGTCTTTATTGACAACGTCGGCTAAGCCAAAAGAAAATTTCAATTCGGGACAGAGCTTGAATAGAGGGAGATAGATATTACATCCGACCCCAAATTCCAAGCCGTAATCCATTGTTTTGAAACGCAGTATATCATCCTTTTTGGGACCGATGCTGTACGCGGCATATCCTCCCGCCAAGAAATACGGTCTGAAATCGCCCATGCGATCGGCGCTAAACTTCACATATATAGGGATTGATAAATAATTACTCCTTAGAGCGGATTCATATTCTTCGCCTGATGTTTGTTCCTTAAAGACAAAACCTCTCTCGCCAAAGTGCAAAGATGGCGCTAAGCGAAGGTTCATATATTGGTTTAGATACCTGTCGCCTATTATACCTACACTGAAACCGATGGAATAGGAAGGTATTTCGGCAAACCAAGTTTCTCCGTTATTACCCGCGTATCCTGTATGGGAGAAAATCAAATCCTGGGTATGCAGTCCGACCATAAATCCCAAATGATACATCTTTTGGTCGGCAAACGGCTGATTAAGGGCTTTACGCGCTTGTGCCCGCGTATTCACACACATCAAGCACAAAAACGACAGGATTATAAGTGATTTTATTGATTTCAAAACAGTTGTTTTTATATTTAATAACGTAATTCATTGTTAGTTATTGTTATTCTTCATTACTTAGAAAGCGTAAAAATAACAAGTGAAAAAACAATGTTTTTTTAATTTACCTTAAATGTAACGAGTTGTGTATAAGCTGTATATATTTAATGATTGACGTATCATAGATATAAACAATCATAATATTAATAATATCTAACAACATCTGTTTTTGGATAAAGAAAAAAACTCGTTATATTTGTCGAATCAAAGTTAGTAATAATATTAAAAATAAAAAATCATGGCTTACGTTATTAGTGAAGACTGTATTGCTTGCGGCACATGTATAGATGAATGTCCGGTTAGCGCTATTTCAGAAGGAGATATCTATAAAATTGATCCGGACTCTTGCACAGATTGTGGAACTTGTGCTGATGCTTGTCCAACAGAAGCAATTCATCCTGCATAATTTTATCAGGGTTATTAAAATATTAGAGGCTGTCCGTTTGGGCAGCCTCCTTTTGTTATCTATAAGAACGATTGTCTTACATATTCATTCCTCCGCACACGGGGATTGCTTGTCCTGTGACATACGAAGACAGGTCGGAAGCCAGGAATACAGCGACATTAGCGACATCTTCGGGAGTACCTCCGCGACGCAACGGAATCTGTTCCGCCCATTTTTTCTTCACATCGTCAGGTAAAACGCCTGTCATTTCCGTAATGATGAATCCCGGACAGATGCAGTTCGCGCGGACGTTTCTTGAGCCGAGTTCTTTCGCGATGGATTTAGCCAATCCTATCATACCGGCTTTGGAAGCCGAATAGTTTGTTTGTCCCGCGTTGCCCGAAAGACCTACGACAGAACTCATATTGATGATATTTCCGCTCTTTTGCTTCATAAATATCGGGGTAAGCGCGTGGATAAAGTTGAACGCCGACTTCAAGTTTATATTGATCACCATATCCCATTGCTGTTCGCTCATACGCATCATCAGCCCGTCGCGGGTGATGCCGGCGTTGTTTACGAGGATGTCTATCTTTCCGAAGTCTTTTGCTATTTCTTCTACCACATGATGGGTATCTTCAAAATTAGCGGCATTGGAGGCGTATCCTTTTACTTTTACTCCAAATTTGGCGATTTCGGCTTCGGTTGCTTTCGCATTGTCGTCAATAGCCAAATCGGTGAACGCGATATTTGCTCCTTGTTCCGCGAATTTAAGGGCGATAGCCTTACCTATACCGCGAGCCGCGCCTGTAATAACGGCGGTTTTACCTTCTAATAATTTCATAATTTAAAATATAATTTAGTTATCTATTTTCTTTTTCTTAATTCCTTCAAATATAAGATAAGCGATATTTTCCCGTTGCGACTCGGTCTGCAACCTTTCCGCCCTGATTTGTCCCCTGATGTATGGAACTTCCAGCCCCTTCAGCGCGTGGTGCAGGATTTCGGCGGTAGCCTGGGTATCCGGCATCTCAAAAGTACCTTCTTCCACGCCTTTGTTCAATATATCTTTCAATATTTGTATCTCTTTTACGTCAAATGACTTACGCACGTTTTGCACACGCCATATATCACGAAAGAAGTCAGCCTTCAACGTACCGTTTCGGGCAACTACATTCTTAATAGCGTCAAAGCGGGTGTAAAAGAATAAAAGGAGTTTTTCGTCGGCGGGAAGATTTTTGCCGGCGACCGTTTGCAACGCATGGTACATCTGGTCGAGTTCTGTTTCCAGCACAGCCTGATATACTTCATTCTTGTTGTTGAAGTAGGTGTAAAGAGTACGACGTCCTTTATGAGAAGCGACGGCAATATCGTTCATGGTGGTGTTGTCCACGCCCAATCTTGCAAATAATTGACGAGCTACATCAATCAATATATTTCGGGTCTTGTTTATAGCCATACATTAAAGATGCACACAAGTATTATAAGTGTGCAAATTTAGTATAAAAATATTGAATATATAAGATTTTGAATATTTTTATAGTTTTGGAAGTGGAAAAACGGCTGAAAAAGTTTATTTCCTCCAAAACGCCGGCATAAACAATGAAAGGACGGTGAACAGTTCCAAACGACCCGTCAGCATCAGGAAGCAGAGATACCACTTGGAAAATGAAGGGATAGCATTGAAATGTCCGTTGTGACCTATCTCTCCTAATCCCGGACCTACATTACCCATACAGGAGACGGCGGCGCCGATGGACTCTTCGAATGTGATACCGGAAAAAGATAATACCAAGAAGCTGACGCCCAGTATTGCCAGATAAAGGAACATAAAGGCTAATATCTTAGTTACCACGTCGATAGGGACGACCTGATTGTTCAGGCGTACCGGCAATATGGCATTCGGATGCACCTGCCGTTTAAATTCATTGATCGCGTTTTTTACCAGGACGATGATTCGCACAATCTTTATTCCTCCTGAGGTAGAGCCGGCGCAAGCGCAAAACAACATGAGCAGGCAGAATAAGAAGATATAAAACGCGCCCCAACCCATGTAATTGACCGTGGTGAATCCGGTGGTGGTAATAATGGATATGACCTGAAACAGCGAGGTTCGGAACGAGTGCTCGAAATTATTTATTTGTCCTGAAAAATACAGGCAGAGAGAGATGACGGCTATAAAAACAAGGCATATCATGGCATACCACCTAAACTCCTCATCCTTCAGCAGTTTTTTTGGAATACCCCTAAGCAAGAAGAATATAAGGGAGAAATTGACGCCTCCTATAAACATGAAGATACTCAACACATATTCGATATAAGGGGAATTCCAATACGCTATATTCGCCTGTTTGGTCGAATATCCTCCCGTTGACATCGTCGTCAGGGCATGGCAGGCAGAGTCGAAAAAGGTCATAGGACCCAGGCAGAGCATGACAAAAAGGATTGAAGTGACAACGACGTAGGTTATCCAGAGCCTCTTTGCCACTTGGGTAATTCGGGGTCGAAAGCGTTCATGCACAATACCGGTGGTTTCAGCGTCATACAATACGGAAGCATTGCCGCCCAGCATCGGCAATACAGCCAATGCAAACACGATGATACCTATTCCGCCGATCCATTGTGTTATGCTTCTCCAAAATAACAATCCTTTTGGCATAGCATCCACATTGGTAAGGATAGAAGCGCCTGTCGTGGTAAATCCCGACATCGTTTCAAAGAAAGCGTTGCTAATGTCGGGTATGCCCCCGCTCAAGTAAAACGGCAGCATTCCGAAAGCCGACAAGATGACCCAAGTAAGCGATACGACAAGGAAACTCTCGCGTTTCCCGATAGGTTTCTCATAATCATCCGTCCCCACCAGACGAATAAAGATACCGGCAAAGAAAGTGATTGTGGAACTGATGAGCATAGCATCCCCCGCCACTTCGTGATAGTAGAAGGAAACGACTGTCGCCGCCATCATGAATAAGGATTCGATGATAAGCAGGAAACCAAGCGTTTTTAATACAAAGCGATAATTAAAGTTACTCATTGATTCGGGTTCTGCTAATTGAAAAACTTCTCCGCCTCACGCAACGTATCGTCAAGGCAAAAGACGACAACATGGTCGTATGGCTCTATCAGTGTATCCCCGTCTATCATCATCGGTTCGCCGTTGCGGATAAGCCCTCCCAGCGTCACATCCTTTGGGAGGACAATCTTTTTCACTTCTTTTTTTGTGATGCGGGAATTAGGGCGCGCGATGATTTCCGCCACATCGGCGTTCGCTATAGTCAGTGATTTTACATTCGACACGTCGGCGCTGAGCAGAAAACGGTATATGTTATTTACCGTGATGAGCTTTTTATTGATGATGGAACCTATATCTAAGTTTTCCGCCATTGATATATAATCCATATTCTCAACTTCCGCCACCGTTTTGCGAACGCCATACCGTTTTGCCGCCATACAAGCCAGGATGTTGGCTTCGGAATTTCCGGTGACGGCCACAAAGGCGTCTATATCGCTTATTCCTTCCTGCAACAGAAATTCGGCATTCCGTCCGTCATTATGATATACCGTTACGTTCTTTGGTAATTTTTCAAGTAGTTGGTATGATTTCTCTTTATCCACTTCCAATAATTTGATATTGGTACTGTCCGGAAGATATTGGCATGTACGGATAGCAATACGGCTGCCACCCATTATCATGACGTTTTTTACTTCAAACTTGGCTTTACCCGTTATCTTGGGTAGTTCTTCCACATTGTCTTTGGTGGTGGTAAAGAAAACGATGTCGCCACTCAATATTTGATGATTACCCGAAGGGATGATTGTCGTGTTGTTTCGTTTGATGGCGACAATATGGAATTTCTTGTTCTCTTTCCCCAATTCATATAAGTGCTTATTTACGAGTTCGGAGTTATCCCTTACTTTCACACCGACCAATATGATAGCGCCGTCGCATAATTCTACCCATTGGCGTACCCACGGGCGTTTCAGGGCAGATACGATTTCTTTCGCCGCCAGCATTTCAGGATAGACCATAGACCCGATACCCAATTTCTTAAAGAACTCCTTGTTTTTAGGCAACAGGTATTCATAGTTATCAATACGGGCAAAAGTCTTTTTAGCTCCCATGTTGGCTGCTAACATGCAAGCCGTGATGTTTACGGACTCATCGGGTGTAACCGCTATAAAAAGGTCGGCGTCTTCAACATCCACCTCATTCAGGTCTTTCAATGACGTACATGACGCCGTCATGGTCATCATCTCAAGATTAGACCCCGAAAAATTAAGCTTCTCCTTATCTGTGTCCATCAGGATAATATCCTGGTTTTCCATCGATAATAGCTTTGCCAAATGAGTGCCTACCGCTCCTGCTCCTGCAATTACAATCCTCATGATATGCTATTTATAGATTTTCGCTTCCTCTTTTTTCCCAATGTTGGTTTTGGATAATACAGATTGTATATGATCGACCAATCCCTTAACATCTATTCCGCACAGTTTGTTCAGGTCGCTCATAGAACCATGCGTGACGAACTCATCGGGTAAACCGACGCGGGTAACGTTTATATTTTGATAATCATTGTCGCTAAAATATTCCAGAACCGCGCTGCCGAAGCCTCCGCTAACCACTCCATTCTCGATAGTCATGACATGGGTGAATTTTTCGGCTACCTCTTTCAATATAGAAGTGTCCAGCGGCTTTAAGAAAATCATATCATAATGTGCTATTGAAAATCCTTGCCTTTCCACTTGTTCAATCGCGTCGTGCGCTGTGTTGCCTATGGGACCGATGGTCAGCACGGCAAGGTCTTTGCCGTCTTTCAGCTTACGGCCTTTGCCTATTTCCAATAACTGCATTTCGCACTCCCAATTTTTCAAGACGCCTTGTCCTCTGGGATAACGGATAACAAACGGACCTTCATTGCCGTATGCCGCCGTGTACATCAGATGACGTAAGTAATGCTCGTTATAAGGAGAAGCAATGGTAAGATGAGGGATACAACGCATGTATGCCAAATCAAAAGAGCCGTGATGCGTGGGACCGTCTTCCCCTACCAATCCGGATCTGTCGAGACACAGCGTGACATGCAGATTCTGCAAGGCTACGTCGTGTATCACCTGATCGTAAGCCCGTTGCATAAATGATGAATAAACATTGCAGAATGGCAATAATCCTTCTTTCGCCAGTCCCGCCGAATAAGTGACGGCATGCGCTTCGGCGATGCCGACGTCGAACGTCCTGTCGGGAAATTCTTTCATCATGTAGGTCATGGACGAGCCTGTCGGCATAGCCGGAGTAATACCCACCACGCGGCTGTCTTTCTCTGCCAGTTCGACCAAGGTATGTCCGAAAACATCCTGATATAATTGAGGCTGGTCTTTCGATTTTACGATAATACGTTCTCCGGTCTCTTTATCGAATTTGCCGGGAGCATGCCATACTGTCGCCGAAACTTCGGCAGGTTTAAAGCCTTTACCTTTTACTGTATGTATATGCAGTATTTTAGGTCCTTTCATATCCTTTATGTTCTGCAATATCCGTATAAGGGCGCGCAGATCATGCCCGTCCACAGGACCAAAGTAACGGATATTAAATCCTTCAAACATATTTTGCTGCTTTGTAAGCAATGCTTTCAGGCTATTGTTGAAGCGGAGTATGAAGTTCTTTCCTTTATCGGAGATTAAATTACCTCGCTTGAATTTCTGGTAAACGTCGTTTCTCACCCTGTTATAGGCACGCGAGGTCGTCATTTTCACCAGATAATCACGTAAGCCGCCAACGTTATTATCAATAGCCATATCATTGTCATTCAGAACAATAAGTATATTATTAGGCTGCGAACTGGCATTGTTCAAAGCTTCGTATGCCAACCCGCCTGTCATGGAACCATCGCCTATCACCGCCACAACGTGCCGGTTTTCAAGTTTCAGGGCGGAAGCCACAGCCATGCCTAACGCGGCGGATATTGAGTTGGAAGCATGTCCCGCTACAAAGGCGTCATACTCGCTCTCATTAGGATTAGGGAAACCGGATAGGCCTCCGAATTTACGGTTGGTATAAAACCGGTCTCTTCTGCCTGTGAGTATCTTATGGCTATATGCCTGATGTCCCACATCCCAAACGATACGGTCGTAAGGGGTGTTATAAACATAATGAAGGGCAACTGTAAGTTCAACTGTTCCTAAACTGGATCCAAAATGTCCCGGATTATTGCTCAATTGGTCAATGAGGAAATTCCGTAAATCCGCGCAAAGAGTTTCCAACTCTTCAATGTTTAAATTTTTAAGATCGGCAGGGAAATTTACATTTTCCAGCACTGATATATCGTATTGTTCATTCATAAAAATTCTTTTAATATAAAGAAGCCTTTATAGATTTCAAGATTTCATGTTTACCTTTTTTTTAGAACTCTTGTAAACTTGTACACTCTAACTCTTCGAACACTTCTAACTTGTAACTGCCCAAAGGGCGTAATAACTCGGAACTAAGAACTAAATAACATAGCGTTAAATGCTTGCTTATTACTTACTATTGTAATAAACAAGCAAATATATAAAACAAAAGCTGTTTTCTCTATGATATTTTAATAAAAAATGGGTTTAATTTTGTGCCGGAAAGAGTTTATGCCTGTAAAATACTTTGATTCATAAATTTAGGCTACTCTTGCGAAAAGATTCTTGTGGTTACCGTCCTAAACAAAAAAAATGAGGCTGTCAAAAAAATAGTCAGCCTCATTTTATTATAATCGGTTATCTTACAATCTTACGAGTATTTCGGTTTGCGTCCGCCTTTCCGTTGGCCCTTGTCGGCAGGTTTTGACGACGATCTAGATGGTTTGAAGTCCGAGTTGCGTTTTGCGCCTTTGTCTCTGTCGGGACGAGAAGAACCAAAACCTGCACGGTCGCGGCTACCTCCCTGGCGTTCGCCTCCTCCTGCCACTTCCACCGAAATACGGCGGCCATTCTGTTCTTGGCGGCTTATCGATTTTATTACTTTCTGAGCATCTTTTTCAGGTACTTCAAAGAAAGAGAAGTTCTGAAGAATATCAATACGTCCGATATTCACTTTTTCAGGGACATAATC
>JAISKQ010000251.1 GCA_031260865.1 Prevotella sp. | reverse complement strand
TTCTTTGAAAAAACGGGACATGGTGGTTGACGGAACGAATATTCGTTCTTTGCAAGTGCATGACAAAACGGCTCACAATAAGATTTTGCGTTCTACACCGACTTATCAAGACGAAGTGTTTTTCAGAGTTTCGCCCGAATCGAATCCGAATATATTTGACGTTGCAGCAATTGCTATTCGCAGCAATACGAATGAAAATTTTGAAAAAATATATTCACCTCAAACCGACGCTTTTATAATGTACAGTCTGGCTGCCGATAATAAGAAATTGATGGCTAATGCTGTTCCACCGGGTACGAACAGTGTAAAACTTTGCTTAGAACCGGGTGCCGGTGGCAGATTGACGATACGCGCTTCACGTTTGGAGAGTATCGCAAAGGTTTGGCTCGAAGATTTACTCACGCACACCGTTATCGACTTGAAACAAGACGATAGTTATACCTTTGATACAAATTCTAATGATTCACCCGAACGCTTTTTGGTGCATTTCAACAATGCTCCTACGGGTATAGACGAAGTTTCGGAAAACTTCTTGCAAGGCTATTATAGCAATGGCGAGTTGGTAATCAAAGGCTTGTTGGAATCAGATAAAGGCGAGACAATCTTTGTTGTTGATACGCAAGGCCGTATTTTAACAAAAGCAATAGTTACGCAAACACCGGAATTACATATTCCCGTATCGCTTGTAGATGGCGTTTATATCGCTAAATTGCAAGGCAAACGGACTGTTACAGTTAAATTTATAAAAGGTGGTACACTATAAACTTACAGGAATAAAACAAATTACTCAGATGAAAAAAATAATAACAATAACTTTAATGGCGATATTTTCGCTTAATTTTGTGGTGATGGCAGGCGATGGTGGCGGCTTGTATGGCAAGTCCGCCAAATCCACCGGTGGTGATGCCGTTGGCGTTTATGGCGCTTCAGAAGGTGGCGTTTATAATGGAATCTTGAGAGCCGGCGGCGGTGATGGCGGCTCCGGTGGTGGATTTGACGGCGGTTCAGGTACGGAAGGCGGCGACGATACGGTTGTTGACGCAGGCCCGACCCCTATCGGCGATGCACTACCTTTACTTAGTATATTGACACTTCTTTACGGAGTATTCTTGTACAGGAAAAACAAGCCTAAGCTGATACAAGAAGAATGACGCGCAAGAAGAAATAAAACATACAAATAATATATAACACTTATGAAAAAGATTATGAAATTTAGAATTATTCAGCTGTCCTTCGTGATGGCAATGGTTTGCGTAAGCGCAAACGCCCAAGTAACAATCGGCTCTTCAGAAAATCCAAACGAAAATGTATTGTTGGATTTAAATCAGGGCTTAAACGCAACCGGCACACCAATCGCCGGAGGTACTTATTCAAATAAAGGCTTTTTGCCCCCTCGTGTTGCATTAATAGGTATTGATCAAATTGCACCCTTAACAACTACTCCTGTCGCTGTCGGAACGCTTGTTTATAACACAACAACATCCGTAGGCCCAGCAACTGAAGTCGATGTAACTCCCGGTTATTATTATTGGGGTGGCGATTATGTTGCAGCTACTAAAAAAGGCGGATGGATAAAATTACAATCCTCCGCTTCACCGGTATGGTTTTATATGCCTTCCATTGTGATTGCAGTAGATGTTTCCGGTAACTTTACACGCGACCTTTATCTCGAATACCAAAATCAAGTTGGAACGCCAGCAAGAACAAGTCCGGGTGCACCTGCTCAACTTGCAAAAGTTTATCCCAAAAGTGAACTTTATTTTTATGTATTAGATTACGATGATACAGTTTTTACTGCTGTCAGTATAAATGCTGATGGAGAATTGTCTTATACAGTTGATGCTGACAAGGTAACAGATGCAACATTTATGAATATTGCATTTGCGGTAAAATAATTTATCTGACATCCATTTTTCTTCTCTTTGTTTTTTTAAGAAAGAAATTTGTAGAAAATATTTTTATAATGATTATTTATATCATATAATAATCATTATAAATAATATCCATACGATAATCATAAAAATAAAAAAAAAATGAAAATAAAAAATATAAAAGGCATAATGGGAGCTCTCACATTATTTTGTGGGCTGTTTCTCTGCAGTTTTTCTGCCAATGCCCAAGTAACGCCCGGCGGGATAGATATGACAGGTCGCGAATTGAACTTGTGGGTAGATGGAGACCATTCTACAAATTCGTCTTGGTCTAACATTCCGACTGTTACGCCTGCTACACACGAGTTGGTAAAGTTTTCTACGAATGCGCCTACGACAAGAAATTCGAGATTTAATTTTCACAAGGAATTATATTTTGGCAATGCTACGAGCAGTAAACTACACACTTCTACGAGTTACAACCTGCAAAGAGGTGATTCGTATTATATTTTTGTAGTGTCAGACGCAAGTTCGGCTAACACTGGCGTATTGTTTACTTTTAATGCAGGTGCCGGCAATACAAGTTTGAGATGGAATGCTTCCGCTACCAATATTTTATCATCCTATTGGACAACAACGCAACGTTCGCCCAATTTTGCAGCAGCAAATCATCCACGATATGGTATTACTACAATGAATATTGTGAACTCCCACAGTAACGCACTTGATATGTACTTGAATGGAGAAAAAGCATCATTTACATTGGGTACAGGTAATAATGGAACTGGTGCTGCTCTATACAATGTGCCACTATTGGTTGGAAACACAAGCACCAGTACTGGTACGGGTAGTGGTACCCCCTTTAACGGCGCTATACAGGAAATAATTCTGATTAAAAAAAGTTCAGCAAACGAACTGATGTCTGCCACTGACCTTGCAAAAATTCACTCTTATTTGTCTATAAAATATGGCATATCGTTAAACTACGCCGGACAGTCCAATTTGTATAATTCAGCAGGGAATGTGGTGTGGGATGGCACTGCAAATGCGGGTTATCGCGAAAATGTGTTTGGCTTGGGGCGTGATAATGCTTCCGGTTTGTATCAAAAACAATCGTTCAGTTCGGCAGTCGAAGGGCTGACCGCTTTTATAGGCAGTAGTAAAACAGAACTCAATGAGCTAAGTGATGGAACTCTTGCTAATGGACAATATATTATATTTGGTGCGAGTAGTAAAACGGTTCTTTCCCCTGATAATATTCTAGCTGGTACTTTGTACGAGGGCGGAGAAATTGATCCGACCGGATCAAGCATGAATGTTACTTCTCCCACCTATTTGGCACAACTTACAAATGCACCGGCGTTGCCTGTAAGTGTTAAATTTTCATTAACAAGAGATATGGCGGTATTCTCTTACGCACTTGTTTCCGTCGCTCCAACCTTTTTAACAGGAGGTACCTCGAACACTACAAAAATCTTTCCTGTTGTAAATGGAGAAGTAACAGTGCAGATTGATGCAAGCTATAAATACATTCGTTTTGTAGGTATTTCTCCCGGACCCGGTGGCGTAACTGCTAACCTACGCCTTTGGCTGAGAGCTGATGATGATAATTCTCTAAAAATTGAGAATCTCGATAAAACAGACTACAAGGTTAACAATTTCCCTGATATGTCCAACTTTTCCGGAAGCACATTACCTGCTGTTACTGAGTGGAGAGATGATATTCGAGGGCATAATTATTCTTATGCAGCAGGCTCTAATGCTACGTCTGCATCAGATACACACAAAGCACCGATTCACATTGCTAATAGTCCCGAAATGAATTATCATCCCGCTGTGAGATTTTACTCACGGTTTACGGGTTCACCCAACTTTACTTCCTATCTGTCTAATCCAACTGGAGTTATGGCAGCTAATAAACCAACAGATGGTAAACATACCGCCTATTTTGTAGTAAATAATGACTTTGGTCGAAATGCTTGGTTTTATCAAATGGGATTCAGGAGTAATTCTCCGGTTTATGGAAGTATAGATCTTAATACAGATATTCCCGAACCGGCTTATGGAGCAGAAAGAGGAACTGTATCAGGCTCTGAAAGGATTTTTGGACGTTTTAGGACTGATTCACAAGTAAGAGGCACAGTAGATATGTTTAATATAGGAGCTACTTCTATATTGGGATATTATTCCAATGCTTCGGGTAGTAATGGAGATATTCATTTTCGATTTAGCGGAAGAGAGGATATAGGTAGTCCTACCTATAGTTGGAGTGGTGTTTCATTTACTCAACCGTCCACGATAGGATCGTCTTATTATTACAATCGAACGATGGAAGGTGTAATGAGTGAAGCTATTATTTATGAAGACATTTTAAATCTTGATGATCAAAACGCTTTGGAATCTTATTTGTCTATTAAATACGGTATTACGCTTCGTCCGGAAAATACCTCTACTAAACGGTTTGATTATAAATTTTCAGATGATCGAATATTTTGGAAGGGAGATTCTGCGGCGACTTCGCCTTATTCTATTTTTTACAACAACGTAACCGCAGTTATACGAGACGATGCAGCAGACCTTTATAACAAACATGCACATTCTACCGATGCGGGTTCCCTTGTTCACATGGGTATAGCAGGTAGTAAATTGAGTGCTGGAGGAGAAGAGGTTGGTGATATTGTCTATGACAGAGAAGCCGTTGCTTGGGGTAGCAATGGCGGTACAGGCATTACAACTGTTCCTCCTGCTGCTCTTAGTTGTGGCGAATTTGATTATTATTTCAATAGACAATGGTTAGTACACAAAGTCACACATAACGACGAACCCATTCAAATGCTTGTTGGCGCTCAGGATAATTCAACTTTAACGCTTGGTAAAGATGATCCGAATGCGCAGGTATTTTACAATTATTTGACACCGGCGTTCGATGTAGTAATGTTAGTGGCTAAATCGGCGGCAGACTTTGCTACTTTAACCTATACGGCTGTGGTTCCCATGTCATATATCAATGGAGAACATCAATGTATTTACACATTCAAAGACACAGATACCTACATCACTTTTGGTGTTAAACCCAATGGTCGGGGATGTATAGGAAACTCTGAATATTTTGATAACAAGCAATTCGACTGGAAACAATATACTTCCAGTACCAATACAGCTTCAAATTCTACTTCTCCGCTTACTATTACTATGGGACCAAAAGATCTTTTGGATGGCATTCAGGTTGTTGGTACAACTGTTACCTATCCCTCACCTGTCAGATCCTATCGTGGTTATCCGCGTTCAGTTGGTACTCCGAAAGCCGGAAGTTTGGAAATTAGGCGAAGTAGAGGTTCTGCCACTCAACCGGTTACAGTAACTGTCGAGTTCAATACACCGGTGAGAGCCGAATTTGCAATTTCCGGTCTTAGCGGGCGAAGAAATAATTTTGAAAAAATAGAAGTACGAGGAGAATGTCCTGCCAGTACTAATATTTATCCTACGCTCTCTTACGCAGGTGATTCAAAAAAGGCTAATTATCAAATTTCAGGGAATACAGCTACTGTAAGAAAACGTGCAACTGCCAATGCATCGGCTGTAAATGGCACGCTGAATGTTAATTTTCAAGGAGGTGTGCAGAAAATAATCATCGAATATACAAGAGGCCCATTGATACCTTCCACCAGAGAGAATATTTATATCACGCCAATTAATGTACGTCCCATTCCGCCTCCACCACCCATAAATGAAGATGGATTGTCTTTTACAAAAATGGTTGATTATCATAATATTACTACCTGCGAGCATGTGAAATATACATTTGAAATAGGAAACGTAAATTGCGATCCTCAATACGTTTCTATTGACGATGTGTTGCCACCTGATATGATATGGGATAAAGAAACGCTTGCTGTAGGACCACTAAATGACCTCAATCCGTCTCTTTATTATAATGATTATGGCGATTCCGATATTTTGCACATCGACAGTTTGCTTGTCCCCGGCGCATCGAAATTACAATTTTCGATAATGGCTTCGCTTGTGAAAGACGCACCCACCGGAGATTACCTCAATCAAGCACAAATGTCTTACTCGATATTAGAAAATAGTATTCCTACTCCCAAACTCCTTTTAAGTGTGGATGCAGAAACATTAGACGCTAATACTGCTTTTAATGCAACTTATGCAGAACGTAAGGAAGAAGTAACCGTTAAAGTAGAGACAAGTTACGCGAAATATCGTGCAGACAGTAAAATTGATGTAACCTATACGATTACTAATCCGAATGATCCTATTCCCGATATGTTTCTGGATGTTGATTATAACGAAGAGTTCAAATTTATAAACACGACTTTCACGAAACCGGCAGGATTAACTGCTTATATCATAGAACCTGATCCATTAGATCCTGAGCCTTCTTTTTCAGTGGCAGGTAGTACGAACGGAGAGACAGGATTTATCTTGCCGACAGGGGAAACCGTATTAAAGTTCAGTTATTTGCTGGCGCCGGATCATGATAATCTGGTAGAAGAAGTGGATGGCCTTGGTAACCTAACCGGAGATATAATTGATTTAGTTATAGAGTACAAGTTCCATACAGATTTGGATGATCCATGTCTTATTCGGTCGATAGAAGGATTGGCAGGCGAAAAGGTGGTGCCGTATTCGAAAATATCGCATATCAAAACGAATAAAAATATTACGGTTACTACGAAGCAGCAGTAAATATTATTCAGGTAACTAATATTCCTAAAAAGAGAAAGGCTGTCCGAAACGGGCAGCCTCTCCTTTTTAGGAATGTGAAATAAAAAACTTATAGTTGTTTGAATCGTTGGAAAAGGGCAACGCCCTTTTAGCATTAGCGTAGGGCAACGCCCTACGAAATTGAATGATGTAGGCACGTAAGCCCTGAGAGGGCGATAGCAATAATGATAACAACGGCTGATGCCCTTTCAGGGCGCAGGTTGGGTTGCCATCATTCACTTTCTCCTCCCCCTCTCCTGTGGAGAGGGGGCCGGGGGGAGAGGTCTAAATTATTTATTGTTTTCTTTCGTTTATTAAAAAAATATTTCTACATTTGTTAAGAAAAACAAATAGAATTTTCAAATGAAACGACTTTTTTATTGGATACTTGCGCTATCTTTGCTTCTTACTGCTTGCAAAGAAGATATCCCGAATCACTATGCCGAACCAAGTGATGAATATCTGTCTATTTCTCCCGATTATTCTCAAATGACAATACCTTATAATATAGCGCCTCTCAACTTTCGGATTAATGAACAGGCCGACACCTATCTTGCCGTTGCTTATTCAAATACAGGTAAAGCAATTAAAGCAGAAGGACAAAAGATAAGATGGAAGTTAAAAGCATGGAAAGCCTTGCTCGAAGCCAATAAAGGGCAGAATCTAACCATTGATTTGTATCTGAAAAGGGGCGAACAGTGGTATAAATATCCACATCTGCTACTATTTATTGCCGAAGAACCAATCGATCCCTATATCTCTTATCGTTTGATAGAACCGGGTTATGCCCTATTTGAAAATTTAAGCATCAATCAGCGAAACCTTACCAATTTTGAAGAAAAAATCATCTTTAGCAATACCCCTTTATCCACAACCGATAAGGGCCAATGCATTAATTGCCACAGTTATCAGAACTACAACAAGACGGGAAATATGCAATTTCATGTGCGCCAGCATTTAGGGGGAACCGTAATCGTGCAAGACGGGAAAGCAATGAAAATGAATCTCAAAACCGACTATACAATTTCCAATGGCGTATATCCGGCATGGCATCCTACACTCAATTTGATCGCCTATTCGGTAAACGATACGTATCAGAATTTCCATACCAACAATGTAGAAAAGATAGAGGTAATGGATCATCAATCCGACCTTATTTTATATGACATCGCAAAGAATGAGGTAAGAACTATCGCGAATGATTCCCTCGAATTGGAAACTTTTCCGGCTTGGAGCGCCGATGGCAAATACCTTTATTATGCTTCAGCTACTATGCCCGAAGGACTTCAAGACGGAGAGGCGTATGCCATTGAACAGTACAACGAGTTTTATTATAACCTCTATCGCAAAGCTTTCGATCCGGATACTTACGAATTTACAGCTACCGACACGCTTTTTATGGCTTCTAATCATCAAAAAAGTGCAACGTTCCCAAGAGAATCGCCCGATGGACGTTATCTTTTGTTTACATTAGGCGACTATGGAAATTTCCATATATGGCATAAAAGCAGCGATTTATATTTGATTGACCTGCAAAGCGGGGAGTCGCGCAATCTAAGGGAGTTGAACAGCCCCGATGTGGAGAGTTATCACTCTTGGTCGTCTAACGGGCATTGGATTATCTTTAGTTCCCGCAGAGATGACGGTTCTTATACCCGCCCATACATCGCCTACTTCAAAGATGGAAAAGCAAGCAAGCCTTTTATCCTCCCTCAAGAAAACCCCGATTTCTATGGAGAATTTTTCAAGTCATACAATATTCCGGAATTTATGGTGGCGCCAGTTCCCATTTCCCGCCAAGACTTAATATCAACGGTTAAGGGAGAAGCACAAACGGTCAATTATCGAACTACCGAAAACGACAAGATCATAAAAACAGAGAAAAGAGAAAATGGGAAAGAAAATATATATCAGTAAAATAACATTGTTCTGCTTCACAATCTTTGGCTTGACCGCTTTTCTTATGACGGCAGTCATCAACAAAGATTTTCTGCTTTGGGCAGACGAAACCGCTTTGTTTCTGCCTACTCGTTTGTTCTTTTGCGATAAAATGCAAACACCCGGCGGACTATTGAGCTATTTGGGACTTTTCTTCAATCAATTCTTTGCCTATCCATGGTTGGGCAGTATCCTTTTCATATTGCTTCAAGGAGGGATTGTTTGCTTACTCAATAAAGCTTTTCGCATCCCGAAACCACTTTTCCCATTAACCTTTATCCCCTGCATTTGTTTACTTACCTCGCTTACCGATATTGGCTATATTCTGTATCGTAATGCCGACTATTTATTTTCCAACACATTGGGTATCATTGCCGTTCTATCATCCTTGATTAGCTATCAACACATTAAACGCACTTGGCAAAAAGCGCTTATTATTGTCCTGTTTGTTCTATTCACGTATCCGCTTTTTGGTTTTTACACCTTATTGGCGGCATTGCTTTTCGTTATTTATTCTATCTCGTCGCGAGAAGTCGCCATCAAAAACAAATTGATTATTGCTGCAACGGCATTGCTTTCCGGCGCCCTTATCCCCGCTCTCTATTTCAACTATCATTATGCTTTTTTAAAAGAAATAGCTATTTATACTGCCGGACTACCTAATTTCTATTGGGATATAGAATTAGAACTATGGCTACCCTTTCTATTGTTGTACTTCAGCCTCATCTCTTTTTCAGTCTCATTTTTCAAATCCCCCATGTCCCCAAAGTCCCAAAAACGCTTCCTCCCTCTCTCGTGGGCGATCTATACCGCTCTCTTGATAACCTCCTGCTTCTATTACCAGCCGGATGTCTATTTCAAGGCAGAGTTAGCAATGAATCATGCCATAGAAGCCAACGATTGGCAAGAAGTGGTGCGCATTGGCGATAAGGCGAAAAGCAATCCTACCCGTTTGATGGTAATGAACTATAACTTAGCTCTTTTCAAATTGGACAAGGCGGGAGATGAAATGTTTAAGCATAACCAAATTACCAAGCAGGCTTCCACTCTGCGTCCCGATTTGATTACGCTGTATTTGGGCGCGAAACCCATTTACTTTCAATACGGTAGAATCAACTATTGCTATCGTTGGTGTGTGGAAGATATGATTAAGTATGGAATGAGTGTGCAAGGCTTAAAATACATGGTAAAGTGTGCTATCGCGATGGGCGATTTTGCGCTTGCTCAAAAGTATAACAACGTACTGAAAAAGTCGTTTTTTCACAAATCGTGGGCAGAAGACCATCAGCAATATATAGATAATCCGGAATCTTTCTTGGAAATACAGGAGATTAAGGCGATTCGACCGCTTTTGTCTTACGACGACTTGTTAGATGGTGATAATGGTTTGTTGGAATCATATATCAGGTATAGCTTTGCTTATATGGAAGGAAAAACCCTGGAACTTATCGAGTTGTCGTTGTTGGCTAATCTTACTATGAAGAATATCGAACGATTCTGGTCTTGTTTCTCCATTTATACCAGAACCCACAACCGTATTCCGGTGCATTTTCAGGAAGCAGCCTTACTCTATGCGGGTTTGGAGGGTAAACCCGATATTAGCGCATTGGTAGAGGCGAAATTTGATAAAGCAGTTGTAGATCGCTTCGAACAAGTAGTAACTCTTTTTAACCAGAATGTCGATAAATCGGAAGAATACAATAAAGCAGCTTTTAAGTCACAGTTTGGAGATACGTACTACTATTATTATTTCTTCGTTTACGATGAAAAAAATAACTAAAAAGGCAGCCTTTCTTTTTTTATTTTAAAAAATGCAATTTCTCGAAAAAAAAAGATAAAATTATTTGGAGCGTATTATTATTTGCCGTACCTTTGTATCCGCTTTCCGAAAAACGGAAGCGCAACGGTCTTTGAAAGATTTCCATATTACGTAGTACAAGCCAAAAAGCTTTCAGCTTTTAGCCCTGAGCGAAGTCGAAGGGTCTCAAGAAGCGGAAGGCAATATTTTGGGTAAAAAGAAAAGAACCTGTCAAGAAAAAAAGGCAAAGAGTGTCCCAGAAGTCCCTAAGGTCCCAAAAGTCCCAAGGGAAAG
>JAISKQ010000053.1 GCA_031260865.1 Prevotella sp. | reverse complement strand
AATTCCCTAAAGTCGGATATATACCCCGCGTTATCCGTTGGCATGTATGCCGCCTATATACCCTACCATACGATGTGGAAGCATGAGCTGGCTGATGAACATATTGTAAGCGATAAGTTTTTCAAAGTTGAAACTTTTAGTCAATTAAATCATCTATTAGGGAGTGATAAAGTGATAAGTAATAAGTGATAAGTTTTGAGTAATAAGTAAAGAGTTATGAGTGACGCAAAACGATATTGGCTATTATCTGAAAGGTATAAAGCAAGATCTCTTGATGGAGAACTTTGTGAACATTGTTAAAAAAGGTAAATTGATGATTAAATACCTCGTAATTGGTGCGTTTTATTTTTCTAAATTTATCTTATATAGTTACAAGTTACGAGTTACAAGTTTACAAGAAAAAGAAGAATGGAGCGAAGCGGTGACGACTACAAACTGTTACTTTTGTTACCTTTTTAAGTTTTGAGTTTACAAGCGTGCAAGAAGAATGGAGCGAAGCGGTGTTGACTACAAACTGTTACTTTTGTCACTTTTTTTGACAAATTCGCTGTTAGCCATTAGTTTATTCGCCGTTAGCTACTCATTGAAGAATGAAATAAAGGGACAAATACTGTCTGAAAGACAGGACTTCAGAAAAGTGTTACTTTTGTTACCTTTGTTACCTTTTTAAGTTTTGAGTTTTGAGTTTTGAGTTTTGCAAGCGTGCAAGAAATGAAGAAAGAGGAATATTAAGAATGGAGCGAAGCGGTGATGACCAAAAGTGTTACTTTTGTTACTTTTTTAAGTTTTGAGTTTGCAAGCGTGCAAGAAATGAAAAAAGAGGAAGAATTGCGCGAAGCGGTGATGATTAAAAAGTGTTACTTTTGTCACTTTTTAAGTTTTGAGTTCAAAGTACTGATTACTCATTACTCATTACTCATTACTGATAACTTAATTGTCTGTTTCGACCCAACGGGTCGTATGTTTATAGCTAATATCAAAATCTCATCTATACGACCCCTGTGGGGTCGAATGCAGATGGTATGTGTTATTGCTATAAACATACGACCCCTTCGAGGTCGTTTTATTGCCGACAATCCGTCCTATCATCCTTTTTAAGTTTTGAGTTTGCAAGCGAGCAAAAAAGAATTAAGAATGATGAATGGAATTGCGAGAAGCGGTGATGATTAAAAAGTGTTACTTTTGTTACTTTTTTAAGTTTTAAGTTTTGAGTTTGCAAGCGTTCTATCATGATAGTAAACTTGAACTTTAGTTAGCTGAAAAGTGTTACTTTTGTTACTTTTTTACAGGAAGGCATTACTTGAAATCTAGTACACTTGAACTTTAGTAAACTACTTACTTCTGTTACTTTTGTCACTTTTTAAGTTTTCAACAACAGAAGACACGGCGTATCGAGGGTATTAAAAGAGGATTTAGAGAGTTGCTATTTACATAAATAATATAGAGAAAATGACATACGACGAAACATTAGAATATCTATACAGTCAATTGCCTGTTTATCAGAAGGTAGGCGGGAGCGCGTATAAAGAAGGATTAGATAATAGCTTGGTTTTGGATGACTATTTAAAACATCCTCACCGTCAATATAAAACCATACATGTGGCAGGGACGAATGGAAAAGGCTCTACGTCGCATCTTTTAGCCGCGATATTACAGCAGTCGGGATATAAGGTCGGGCTATATACATCGCCGCATTTAATTGATTTCAGGGAGCGTATCCGGGTGAATGGTGAAATGATCCCGAGGGAATATGTTATTGATTTTGTAGCGAAGCATCGCTCATTTTACGAGCCTGTACATCCTTCGTTTTTTGAACTGACAATGATGATGGCTTTTCAATATTTCGCCGATTCGAAGGTTGATATTGCTATTATTGAAGTAGGGCTGGGAGGTCGCTTGGATAGTACCAATATTATTACGCCTGTCTTAAGCATTATAACGAATATCAGTTTCGACCATATCCAATTTCTTGGGAATACGCTGGAGAAGATAGCCACAGAAAAGGCGGGGATTATCAAAAAGGATGTTCCTGTGATTATAGGCGAGGCGACAGGGGACGTGAGGCGGGTATTTGAAGAAACCGCGGAGAGGGTAGTGACTACCATTATTTTCGCGGAAGACGAGCATCTTATTTATTCTAGTTCACGGACTGCCGATGGATGGCTGTATGATACGAAGTGTTATTCGCGGTTGACGGGTGAATTATCGGGATATGCGCAGGTGAAGAACACGGCGACTGTCTTATGTTCGATCCGCGAATTGCTAAAACAAGGATATACCATACCTTCAGAGGCTGTATATGACGGTTTTGCCCATGTGAATGAATATACGGGGCTGATGGGGCGTTGGCAAATAATCAGGGAAAAGTACCCTAAAATAGTATGTGACACGGGACATAATGTCGGTGGGATAGAATATGTTGTAGAACAGCTTGTTAACGAAAAATATGATACCCTTCACATTGTGCTGGGCATGGTAAATGATAAGGATATATCTTCCGTACTGGCTCTTTTACCTAAAGGGGCGACATATTATTTTACCAGAGCTTCAATTCCGCGCGCGTTGAATGAGCTGGAATTGCGGGAGCTGGCAATGAGTAAAGGTTTGACGGGACAATCGTATCCTTCGGTGCAAGAAGCGATACAAGCCGCGATAGATAAAGCCGCTCCTGATGATTTTATATTTATCGGAGGCAGTAATTTTATTGTGGCGGATGCTCTGATTGCTTTGGATAGAAAGCTGTAAGTATTTGTTATTTAGCTATTTGCTTTGTGGTCTCCTTTTTAGGCTTATTCGGATTTAACGCGTCTAAGATCAGGTCATCATAGCCGTAGGTATCATCCGCATAATATAGCATCGAGTCGCATGGTTGTTTATAAACGGTGAAATAGTCGATAAACAATGAGATTTTATCTTCCGGATTAAGGATGTCGGGTAGTTTCTTCAGTTTATTCTCTTTCGCGAGTTTTTTGCCGGCATTAGATAGCGGCGGTTTTTCGAGACTGTAATATAGCCTGTCTTTATATACATCGTTCGATGTGGCGGACATACAGAAAAAGGCTAAATCAAACGGTTTCTGCACCCTTACGCAACCATGGCTTACCGCTCTGTCTTTACGGGCAAAAGCCGATTTGGTAGGCGTGTCGTGTAAATAGACCGAAAAAGCATTGTTGAACATAAACTTGATTAATCCCAAGGAGTTTCCTTCTCCCGGATTTTGACGTATTGTATATGAGAATTTAGAAGGATTTACCTCTTTCCAATTGATGGTGGTTATATCAACCTCTTTTCCGCCCTTATACAGCTTCATGTTATGGCGTTTGATATAGGTAGGGTCTTTCTTTTGCAATACGGCAACCTCTTTTTGGGCGATGCTGGTAGGCACATTCCATACAGGATTCAAGTTCAGGTAGTGTATATCGCTTTGCAGCAAAGGGGTTTTATTGGTTACCTTCCCCACGCAGATTCTCATTGTCAGCGGTAAACTATCATTCTTTTGGCTGGCGACTAACGACATGGAGGCTACATTTACTTCGATATGCTTATCGTGCTTTGATTTAGCTCTTTTCCACCGGTATCGTTCCATGTTAGCCCATAACTTTGTTTGATAGTAGTCCAACGGTCTGTTCAAGGCGTCTATGGTCAATTTTCCTACCGATTCCTCTTCCGGATAAGAATTCTTCCGGCGAAAGGTATTTATTGCCGCCAATAGTTCCTTGTTCAGCGTGTTGTGCAGGCTATCGTTTGCTGTGGAGTCTATGGTTGGAGTATATTCTCCTGTCAGCATAAGCCTGCGTGCTATCGCCGAGATATGCTCATTCTTGTCCCCCAGTTTATAGGTGGCGGTTCCTGTGATTTTATTAAGTGGGGTCTCTTGTTTCTTTTGCTCCAAGCTGCGATACTCATCCAGTAAAGCCTGATATACCGGATCGGAAGGGAGAGCATTCGCCACTATATCCAGAGGGTTTTCTCTCAAACCTTTATATAAGTTACTGTAGAAAGTCGAATCGGGCATTAATACAGATATGTCGTAATCCTTTTTATACAGCTTTTTAGGATCGGTAAAGCCATAACTCATCCCTGTCACATACTTTACTGCCGTTTGGGTTGAGAGCAATTCCAAGTCCGCCATTTTCTTGTACAGGTATTCAAGACTGTCCTTGAATAGGCCGGAGTCGATAGAATCGGTAAGGGATGTGATTTGCGCCGTTGGAAAATAGCCGGATAATCCATGTTCCCGGCTATTGTTTAGTATGTGGATAAGACCTTGTAGCCTTTGCGTGTCGAGGGTATCATGCGACCAGACCGTAGCATATTCGTTCTCTGCATAAAACGGCAGGAGTAATGAGTCTTTTTGAATCAGGTCATATACTACTTCCTCATAACGCTTTGGACTATAATCAGGATATGTCTTTGCAAATTTAGATCGAACAACCTCTTTCTTATCGGAGTCGCTTAATGTAGTCGATTCTCTTTGTTTACACGAAACAAAGGCTACGATGGATAGAAGACAAAAGGAAGCAAGTAGTATTTTCCCCATAGTGAAAAATCGTGTATAGTGTGAGATAAATCAATTGTCCTGCAATACAATAGCAAAAATACTAAAACATAACTAAATAACAAATATATAGAAACCAAATAGTTAATTCTGTTGTTATTTCTATATAAATTCCCCCCATTAATAATCTAAAAGGGGGGAATCATTCGTTTGTATCTATTATTCCAGATAGGTATATCCGTAAAGCCCCGAACGGTAGTTAGACAAAAATTCCTTGCCTTCTTCTACGGTTATCGAACCTTGTTTCACACAGCTTGTTACCCATGTTTCCACTGTGCGTACCAGTTTCTTGGCATTGTATTGCGCATAGTCAAGTACTTCGGCAACGGTTTCGCCATCTATCATTTGTTCTATTTCGTATCCGTCTTTGTTGACCGAAATATGTACGGCATTGGTGTCTCCAAACAGATTGTGCAAGTCGCCGAGTATTTCCTGATATGCCCCTACAAGGAATACGCCAAGGTAATACGACTCATTCTTCTTTTTGGCATGTACGGGCAAATAAGAAGTCTGATTACCGTTGGAAATAAAGTTGTCTATCTTGCCATCCGAATCACAGGTCACGTCCTGCAATGTGGCTGTTTTATCAGGCTTTTCGTCCAATCGGTGAATCGGTATAATAGGAAACACTTGGTCGATAGCCCACGAGTCCGGTAATGACTGGAACAAAGAGAAATTACAGAAGTATTTATCCGGTAATAGCTTCGACAATTGTTTCAATTCCTCAGGTGAATGTTTCGAACGACCCGCGATACGGAATATCTCACGGGCGATAGAGAAATACAGGCGTTCTACCTGCGCCCTTGTCTTCAAGGTCAACATACCCAAACTGAACAAGTCCAAAGCCTCTTCGCGGATCTGCTGGGCGTCATGCCATGCCTCAAGCATGCGCGACTGGCTCAGGTCATCCCATATCTGGTAAAGTTCGCGGACAAGCTCATGGTCGTCTTCCGCTATTTCTTCACTCTCGTCCCATTCGGGGAGGGTAGTCGTTTCAAGTACTTCAAAAACAAGGATGGAGTGATGAGCCGTCAATGAACGCCCCGACTCGGTAATGATGTTAGGGTGCGGAATATTGTTTTTATCCGCGGCGTCTACCATTGTGGCGATAGAGTCATTCACATATTCCTGTATCGAATAGTTTACACTGCTTTCGTTATACGAAGAGCGCGTACCGTCATAATCCACGCCTAACCCGCCGCCTATATCCACAAACTCGACCTTGAAGCCCATTGTATGCAGTTGCACATAAAACTGGGCAGCCTCGCGCAAAGCCGTTTTGATACGGCGTATTTTAGTTATCTGGCTGCCTATATGGAAATGGATCAGGCGAAGGGAATCCTGCATGTTCGCTTTTTCCAGATAGGCAAGCGCTTCCAGCAATTCACTTGAATTGAGTCCGAATTTGCTGCCGTCGCCGCCAGATTCTTCCCATTTTCCGCTACCGGAACTCGCCAGCTTGATACGGATTCCGATATTAGGTATAATCTTCAACCTCTTGGCTACTTTGGCTATAAGGGAGAGTTCATTTAGTTTCTCCACGACGATAAAGATGTGTTTTCCCATCTTCTGCGCCAGTAAAGCCAGTTCTATGTAGCTTTCATCTTTATATCCGTTGCAGATAATAAGGGAGTTAGGATCGGTGTTTATCGCGATTACGGCATGAAGCTCCGGTTTGGAACCTGCCTCAAGCCCTATGTTGAACTTTTTACCATGACTGATAAGTTCTTCGACCACAGGACGCATTTGATTTACCTTGATCGGATATATTATGTGGTTTTGCCCCTTGTACTCATACTCTTCCGCCGCCTGCTTAAAGCAGATGGATATTTTTTCGATCCGGTTATCCAGAATATCCGGAAAGCGGATCAAAACAGGAGCTGACACATCACGAAGTTGCAATTCGTCCATCAGTTCTTTTAAATCAACAGCCACCCCGTCTTTTTTAGGAGTTACGATAATATTACCTTTCTCATTTACCGAAAAGTAGTTAATTCCCCAGCCTGCTATGTTGTACAACTCGGCTGAATCTTCGATGCGCCATTTTCTCATTCTTTTACTAAAGCGATAAAATTATTTAATGGATAAAAATGTTGTTATTTTAGCATTTTTAGGGTCTTTCGACTCATCACCATAGATGTCAAAATCCGCCAGGTAACGTCTGTCTATATTCGATTGCCAAATATGCGCCCATGTTTTGCCTACTACATAAGGTAATTCCCCTTCCGAAACATATTTATAATATTTCGATTCGGGAAACTCTCGTATCACCAGTCCCAAAGTGGTGGAGATTCCTTCCGTACCGGATACTTTATAGCCGAGTAAGGTTGTGTATTCTCCGGTGTAATCACTTTCATAATCAGTATATATACAATAAATGTCATTAGACACTTTGTTCGGCAATAGTTGTTGAATATATCCGTTCCTGAAAAAGATTTCCCATAATTTGGCTATATCTTTTTGCGACTGGTAGTTCTGGTTTGTTGTGCGAACGGATATGCCTACAATCGTGAATTTGTCTAATATGACTTCTTCATGTTTCATTTTTCTTTTCCCAGTATATTAGTGATTTCGACTATGTATAAGTCGTGAAAATCTTTTTCAGGAAACCATCTGTCTATAAGATTCTTATCGAGGAACGCTTCTTCCTGAATACGTTGAACAAATAGTTTCTTTACAAATATCGACGTCTCCGCTTCTTTGAAATAAGGTATCTCATTCTCAAAGGCAAGTGTTAAGCCTGATTTCTTTATCTTATCTTCGTCCCTACCCGAAACCTCTCCAATATAACCAAGCGTTTTCAGAAAACTTTTGTCGAAAAACGTGAGGGAAAAAGACTTCGCGCTTTCCACAAATTCGTGTGTATAGCGTTGCGGACGTATTACCACAAAAGCCACTTCTTTGTTCCACATCACGCCAAATCCACCCCAGCTCGCGGTCATTGTGTTGACTGTACCGTCAGGTTTAGCCGCGGTTATCAGCATCCATTTGTTTTTTAGTCCAAATGAATCGGGGGTAAAGTCTTTTATCTTAATTTTCATGAAACTCATTGTATTACTGTAAATGGAAATATAAACGGTTGTTTAGTTTTAGTATGCAAAAGTAAGAAAATAAGTTGTAATAATATTGAGGGCATATAATAAGTTGTATATATTTGTTCTAACTTAACTTATACTGCCGGGACACGTATCTTATTCCCCATCGTTTTTACATTCTTATTTAGCCCGGTAAATATCAAAAGCCCGATTATTATTTCGATGGATTATTCCTAACATTTCCGTAATAATTGATTTTAAGAATCAATGTGTTATGGGCTGATGTCGCAAAAAGGTAACAAAAGTAACAGTAGTAAATAGTTTACTAGAGTTCAAGTAATGCCTTCCTGTAAAAAAGTAACAAAAGTAACAGTTTTCAGAAGTCCTGTCTTTCAGACAGCGTTGGTTCCTTTTTTGTTGGCGATTTTTCCTGCGCGCAATCACAGATTGCTTGCCTTCCTTTTGCCCAAAGCCGCAAAAGGAAGCAAAAACGCTTTAACGCCCACTTCATAGGACGACCCGCTACGGGCTTAAAGGCTAAA
>JAISKQ010000015.1 GCA_031260865.1 Prevotella sp. | reverse complement strand
CTATTGCAAGAGAGACGAATTCGAGGACAATGTTATCTTTCTTAAAAATCAACCATGTCGTTATATGGATGGAAAACTGTGTAGTATTTATGAAATCCGCCCTCATGAGTGTAGAATGTTCCCTTACACGCAAGAAGACGGTTTTATTTTTCGTATATGGGGAATGTTGGCTTTTTATTCGGTTTGCCCTATCGTATTCAATGTAATGGAAGAATTGAAAGATGAACTTGGATTTTGCCGGATGAATAGTAATCGTTAGGAAGAAAATTTGCGGAAGAAAGTTTTCATATAAAAGATTTGGTGGCAAAATAATCGAATCTCTTTTCAACGTTTTCACCGAAATCATAATAATCCCCCAATCCATCCAAAGGAAAAGATAACCTGCCCTTTGGGGATATTAGAGAGATGAGTTAACTGTTAAAAGGTAACTTTTATTCTATCAATCTTTCAAATTCAGCCCGACTTCCGGCATAGGCATTCAGGTCAACAAAGGTATTGATGCCATCTATCCGTCCACGACCGGTATATTGCCAAAAAAGCCATTTCCGACCATCCGGCAATTGGGGTTTCGACAAAATATCCCTTATCCATATAGGATTGTCAGGGAATTGATTAATCAGATGATTTTTATAAAATTCGTTCGTTGTATAAATAAGGACTTTCTTTTGATAATGATTTTCAATGATTTCCATATATTTTGTTATTTCGGCTATCATATTCCTTTTTCGGTTCGATTCCAAACAGTTGCCTCCATATTCCAAGTCGATGATAGGCGGTAAATCGATACTGTCTTTGGGCACATAGTGGATATAATTACGCGCTTGCTCACACCCGTCTTTACAGAACGAAAAAAAATGATACGCCCCTACCGGAATATTATGGCGTATGGCTCCTCTCCAATTTTCCTGAAACAGTGAATCTTTATGATTGCCACCCTCTGTCGCTTTGATGAAGGCGAACTGAACCTCTTTTTTATCCAGCTTTTCCCAATCTATTTTTTGTTGATGGTGAGAAACATCGATCCCTTGCACAGGATATTCTTCGTATGAAGGATGATTCACGCATATATATCCTTTATTATAGGCATAATACAAGCATCCGGCAGCAATAATAACCAACGCTGCTCCAATCAATGGATATAGAATAAATCTTTTTTTCATATAAAGATTAAAGTTAACAGGATAAAATTATTTTATTTAAGATAATATTGACTTTTTTCTTTTGAAATGCAGAAATTATTTTTATTTTTGGTAAAAATTATTAATTCTAAAAAAGAACCGCTATGTCAGAATTTAACCAAGAAAACCAAAACGATCAGTCAACTTCTTATCAGGATAATTTAGAAGACTTTGCACAACCGCCAAAACCGGCGAATAATTTAGCTCTACCCATTGTCGCAACTGTTTTAAGCCTCATCACATGCTGCGGATATGTTAGTTGTCTTGGCGTGATATTAGGTATTATCGCGATTGTATTCTCTACACAGGTAGATTCTAAGTATGCCTTGGGAGATTACGCCGGAGCTGAAAACGCGGCAAAGTATGCCAAAATATTGTCATTTATAGCTTTTGGAACAATCGTTATTTCAATAATCCTTGTCATCGTTTCTATTATTATGAACGGAGGTATTGATACAATGGTGGAGCGATATAAAGAAACTATGGAACAATACCGCTAATTGATTTTTTACCACATTTATTATAAGAAAGGTAATTCCCTGTAATTACCTTTCATTTTTTATGAAAAAATATATTCTGCTTATACTTGCAATCCTATTGCCTATTGCCGTCATCTATGTATATCATTCTATATATAACATAGCAGGGAGCAATAGCTTATGTTCTTTCAAAGAGATTACAAGTTTGGAATGTCCGGGCTGTGGAGGGCAACGTTGTGTATATTATCTATTACATGGCAATATATTACAGGCGTTACGCTATAATGCTTTCTTTGTCATAGCTATTCCGTTTCTACTCTATTTCTATTATATTGGCGTAAGAGTATATATACTGAAACAAGAAAGATACATAAAAAGCTTTGTATTTTCATCATACTTTGCTTATTCTCTGCTGATCGTTGTTATTGTTTTTTTCATCCTCCGAAATATTCCGGCGTTCCCGTTTACCTATCTGTCGCCGCCACAATAAAATGGCGACTACAAAATATTTCTAAACCGTTCAAGGAATACTTTTGCTTGTTCCACTGTCAGGCACAAGGGCGGCAATAACCTGAAAACATGTGTGCCGGTAGCTCCGGTAAATACTTTTTCATCAAAAAGCAACTTAGCGCGTTTTTCTTTTATCGGCTGGTCAAACTCCATTCCTATCATCAGACCGCGACCGCGAACTTCTTTGATTTGAGGGAATTTCTTCAATTCTTCCATCAGAAAGTTACCTACATGGTACGCGTTTTCGACCAGCTTCTCATTTTTCATTATATCCAGCACTGCAATAGCAGCTGCGCAAGCCAGATGATTGCCGCCGAAAGTAGTTCCCAACTGCCCATATACCGCCTTAAATATCGGGCTTATTAATACGCCCGCCATCGGGAAACCATTGCCTATACCCTTCGCCACAGTAATCAAATCCGCTTGAATGCCGGCATATTGGTGCGCGAAGAATTTTCCGCTACGACCATATCCCGATTGTATTTCGTCTAAGATAAGGATCGTCCCCGTTTCGGTACAGACCTCGCGGAGCTGTTTCAGGAAGTTATCCTGTGGTATCTGAATACCTGCCACCCCTTGAATACCCTCTATCAGGACAGAACTGTATTCTTTTGTCTCCAATTCTTTCCGGACAAATTCGATGTCGTTGAAAGGAGCAAAAACATAGTTCGGATTTTGATTTACAGGAGCCGAATAAGCAGGAGTATCAGTCGCCGCCACCGTAGCCGATGTACGCCCGTGGAAAGCTTTTTTGAATGCCAATACTTTCTTTCGTCCGTTATGAAAAGACGCCAACTTTATCGCGTTCTCATTTGCTTCCGCTCCCGAGTTGATCAGAAACAGGAAATAATCAGGATAACCGCATTGTTCGCCCAATTTCTGAGCCACTTCCCTTTGCAACTTATTTATTACCGAATTTGAATAAAAGCCAAGTTTATTTAACTGGTCGGTTAGTTTCTCAATATAATAAGGATGTGTATGTCCTACTGATATTACAGCATGTCCGCCGTAAAGATCCAGATACTCATTACCCTTGTCGTCATACACATAACATCCTTTTCCTTTCACGATATTCAGATCGAATAGTGGATACACGTCAAATAATTTCATTGTCAATTTATATATTAATTATTAATTTTCTATTAATTTATAGTGGCTTTTATTATCGTTTTATACTATTAATCAGCTCTATCAGCCCTTCTTTCTTTATAATGTACATACCCAGCCTTATATCAGTAACGCCTTCTTTCAGCTTGTATGTATATACCGGTTGCCCATCTTCTTCCCGAATATCGAAATAACAAAATTTGATATTTTCATTTGATCGCAATTCTTTGGCGACCTCTACAATATGGGAAGATATAACAAAGAAAGAACTCCTTATTTTAGCAAACGCGGATACGATAGATAATGTGCCGTCATAAGCATCTTTTACGTTCGTGCCCCTGAACAGCTCATCAAACAGCACCATCATCTTATTATTCTGATGCAACTTGTTAGCTACATCCTTGATTCTCATCACCTCCGCGTAAAAATGGCTGTATCCGGAATTTAGATTGTCGGAGATATTGATTGTGGTTGACAGTCCCGACAACAAACTCAATTTCATTTTCGCCGCCGGAACAGGAAACCCCGCGTGAGCCAGATAGACAGAAACGCCCAAAGCCTTCAGGGATGTCGATTTCCCTGCCATATTAGGTCCTGAAACAAAGAGTAGATTGGACGTAACGTCAAAACTTATATCATTCGCTATCGCGTTTTCCACAAAAGGGTGGAAAAAACCTTCTATCTCAAGACAATTTTCGGTATCGGACACTATTTCAGGATACGAAAAGTTGTATATCTCCGCCGCTTTAGCTATCGACTTGAAAGCGTCATATTCATATATTACATCCAGGAAGAACCTGATATAATCCTTGTCGGCATAGCGAAACAGATAATCATACGTGGTTGTTTCCGATGTTTTTACCTTCTTACGCTTTATGATTTCGGCATAATAAGGCTGGGAAAGTATTTTCAACACTTCATTGCTATTCCGTAGCAGCAGCGTCGGTATATCTTCGTTTTTAGATCGGTCAACCAATGTTTGGGAAAACTGATAAAGCGTTTTCAGCAAGTCGATTGCCGCGCTTACCCCGTTTCGGATAAGGTAATATTCATTACTTGTACTCAGTTTATCCAGAAGTATCTTCTCCAAAGCCATGTAGCGGGATGGAGATTTTGTAGGATAATTGGCATGTCGGAGGTAATACTCTGTAAAATCGAGGGAATTTTTATCCACATTCACGCCGTCGGGATAATGCTTCTGAAAAAAGGCAAAAGCCTCTTTCCGTTCCGTTATCTCTGTCAAATCGGTTGAAGGAGAAGCTAAGAAGTCATGTATTTTCTTTTTACCGCCGTAGCAATTGGTTTGATCAAACAGGTCAAATACGGACGTTCCGTTTCCGACTGTCTTGAAAATCTCAAGATCTTTCTTCGTTTGGCTATCAACTTCAAATTTCATATCTTCCATATTATACGATTTCACCTATTCTTTACAATATAGATGAAATATGGGATTATTTTCCATAAATCAATTATAACGAGTTACAAGTTACAAGAAAATTAATTAAGAATGAGAAATTAAGAATTAAGAATTTGAGTTTACAAGTAATTCAGTAAATTATCATTATATCTCTTTCATATATCCTACAATGGTTTTCATTGCCGTATCCCAATTCAAACGTGTTTCAAAATCGTTGTACGCTGACAAAGCCAGTTCATTGTAGTATTTTTTGTTCTCAAATGTCTTATAAATCTGTTCCGCGTAATCTTTAGGCGCTGCATCGGGGCTTAGGATTATACCATTCGTTTCATTTACGATAGATGGTATTCCGCCTGTTCCTGCCGATATACAAGGAACGCCATACGACATAGCTTCCGAAAATACAATCGGGGTACAATCCGC
>JAISKQ010000323.1 GCA_031260865.1 Prevotella sp. | reverse complement strand
AAAAGACAGCCCCTCAATCAACCTCATAAGGCGTTATATATACCCGAATCCGTACAAAGAAGCTTAGAAAACCTGTCTGCCGATGCTATTTGCCTGATCCTGTCCGCCCAAACGGACGGTAAAGGACAGGAGACACAAGATTCGTTATCAAAAGAATATACCGTCTCCGATTGCTCCTCCTTAATAAAGCTTTCCGGTTCAGGAACAAGCATATCCGAAATGGGAAATATTCCTTTCGGCACAAAGCGTGTCTTTTATATTTATGATATTCCTACGGGGAAACGGAGAGGCTCTCACGCGCATAAATTTTGCCACGAGATATTGATAGCGGTCAACGGGAGCTTTGAAGTAGAATTGGACGACGGCGCGGACAAGAAAACCGTCACACTCGACAATCCCGCCTACGGGCTTCACATCCCGCCGGGTATCTGGGCTGTGGAGAAAAACTATTCACAGGATGTGATTTGCTTAGTCCTCGCGTCCGACGAATATGATCCCTATAATTATATAAACGCTTATTCGGATTTTATAAAATACCGTCAGAATGGAAATTAAAATATATACATCCGAACTTAAAGCCGAATGGGATAATTTCATTCGTTGTTCCAAGAATGGCACATTTCTATTTCACCGGGATTTTATAGAATATCATGGCGACCGATTCAATGATTATTCGCTGTTATTCTACGAAAAAGGCGAGCTTACCGCCGTGATGCCCGGACATATCGAGAACCAAATATTCTATTCCCACCAGGGATTGAGTTATGGCGGACTCATCATGAGTCCCCGCGCGAAAGCGAAGGATATACTATCCATCTTTGAACACCTGACCTTCACATTTCGTCAGCAAGGGATAAAGAAGATTGTATATAAGACCGTTCCTCACATCTACCATCGCCAACCGTCGGAAGAAGATTTGTACGCTTTATTCCGCTACAAAGCGATATTGACCGCACGCAATATTTCGTCCACAATATATTTACCCGAACGGTTAAACTATTCGGAGCTTCGCCGCCGCGGAATAAAAAAGGCGGAGAAAAATAAACTGAGCGTTGAAAAGTCGAATGACTTTGAACCGTTCTGGCATATATTAAGCGTCAATTTGCAGACAAAATATAACAAACAGCCCGTGCACTCGCCGGAAGAGATGAGCTATCTGAAACGTAAATTCCCCGACAATATTCATCTTTTTACAACGAAAGATAAGAATAACGATATAATAGCGGGAACTGTCATTTTTGAAACCGAAACAGTCGCGCATATCCAGTATATCGCGGCGTCGGAAGAAGGAAAAGAACAGGGAGCTTTGGATTTGCTTGTCGATTATATAATCAATACGGCGTATCCCGACAAGAAATATTTCGATTACGGCGTATCCACAGAAGATAACGGATATTATCTGAACGAGAATTTAATCCGTCAAAAAGAAGGATTTGGGGCAAGAGGCACAGTGTATGATATTTATACCATCAACTTATAATCGTTCGTTTTCTTTCTAAAAACAATAAATACACAACATATTTAGATGAGTTCAAATTCTTTTATACGCAAAAAGAGCATCGGCGACATCTCCGGCGACAGCGACTCCATCGGTTCGGAAATGAAAAGGGTATTAGGCGTCAAAGACCTTACGCTTTTTGGCATAGCCGCCATTGTGGGAGCCGGCATTTTCAGCACGATAGGACGCGCCGCTTTTCATGGAGGACCCGCGGTGTCTCTCCTTTTCGTCTTTGTCGCTATCGCCTGTATCTTCACGGCGTTATGCTATGCACAGTTCGCTTCGATGATTTCGGTAAGCGGAAGCGCCTATACATATACGTATGTGTCCTTAGGCGAAATATTCGCGTGGGTAATAGGCTGGGCGCTGATACTCGAATACGCTGTGTCGAACATGGTCATAGCCATTTCGTGGTCGGAATATTTCACAACATTACTCGAAGGCTTCGGCGTTACATGGCCTGACTGGCTTGTCATCGGATACACCACGGCGCACAAGGCGTACGACGCGGTGCTGCAAGGCGGCGCGGACTTACCCGCCCAGACCTTGAAGGCTGCTCAAATATACCAAAACGCCCCCGAATTATTCGGGACGAAGATACTTGTCAATCTTCCCGCCGGACTGATCATCGTGGCGCTTACCTTCCTCGTCTTTTTGGGAATCAAGGAATCGAAAATGGTAAATAACCTGCTGGTTTTCCTCAAAATAGGGATAATCCTCGCTGTTATTCTTATCGGAGCGTTTTTTGTGAAACCCGAAAACTGGTCTCCTTTCGCGCCAAATGGCATACAAGGGGTGCTGGGCGGAGTAGCTGCCGTTTTCTTCGCTTTTATCGGTTTTGACTCTATATCCACTACCGCCGAAGAATGCAAAAACCCGCAAAAGGATATGCCCCGGGCTATGCTCTATTGCTTAGCTATCTGTACAATACTCTATGTAGCCATTGCCCTTGTCCTTACCGGTATGGTCAACTACAAGGAGTTGGGCGTTGACGACCCTTTGGCGTATGTATTCAAATTGGTGGATATGGATTTTGTAGCGGGAGTCATCTCTTTTACGGCTATTATCGCCATCACCAGCGCGATACTTGTCTTCCAGATAGGACAACCCCGTATATGGATGACGATGAGCCGCGACGGGTTGCTCTGGCCTAAGTTTGCTAAAATACACCCAAAATACAAGACGCCCTCGTTTTCTACTATAATCACAGGTGTTTTGGTTTGCATTCCGTCTCTATTTCTGGATATGCAATTCGTGGTCGATCTGACGAGTGTAGGAACATTTTTCGCTTTCATCCTTGTGTGCGCGGGGGTGCTATTTCTCGACCATAAAGGGGAAAGTGAAAAGGCGAAATTCAAAGTCCCATATATAAATGGGCAGTATATCATTTTCATATTACTTATAGTTGCCGTATATTTGTTCGTCAGTAAGACGGATTATATCGAAGTCATCACAAGGAAGCCCTTGTTGATTATCTTCTGGACGATTTGGTTAGGATTAGCGATAGCCGCGTTCAAATATAAATTTTCGTTGCTTCCTATCATGGGGATTCTTACGAATCTATATTTGATGACGGAGTTGGGCTGGTCAAACTGGATAATGTTTATAATATGGCTGGCTATCGGTCTCATCATATATTTTGCTTACGGATACAAAAAAAGTAAATTAGCTCTGAAAACGGAGCGCATAAATAAAACAGCATGAAAGAAAAAGAAATGATTTTCGGCATACGCGCGGTATTGGAAGCCATAGAAGCCGGAAAAGAAATAGATAAAGTGATAGTAAGGCGCGAATTGCAAGGCGACTTGTCCAAAGAGTTGTTCGCCGCCCTGAAATTGCAGGATATTCCCGTGCAACGCGTGCCGATGGAACGGCTTGACCGCTTTACGCGTAAAAATCATCAGGGCGTTATCGCTTTCCTTTCGGCTATTACCTACGACCGGATTGAGGATATTGTCCCTTTTTTATACGAGAACGGTGAAGATCCTTTCATTCTGGTACTGGATGGTATTACCGACGTTCGCAACTTCGGGGCGATAGCGCGTACTTGCGAAGTGGCGGGAGTAAACGCCATCGTTATTCCGGCGAAAGGCAGCGTGACCGTAAACGCCGACGCGATAAAGACTTCAGCGGGAGCGCTACTTAAAATACCTGTTTGCAAAGAACAAAATTTGACCGCGGCAATCCAATTCCTCAAAAACAGCGGCATTAACGTTATTGCCGCCACCGAACGCGGCGCGGACGTTTATACGGAAGTGGATTATTCGGGACCCGTAGCCTTTGTTATGGGAGCGGAAGACACCGGCGTATCGAACGACAACCTGCGCATAGCGGACAAATTAGTGAAAATCCCGCAATTCGGCACAATCGGCTCTCTCAATGTTTCTGTCGCGGCAGGAGTACTGATCTATGAAGTGATACGGCAGAAGAGTCTAAAATAAATTTTGTATATTAATGTTTTAAAAATAAAAATAATAAAATCACAATGAAAAAAGTAATCGCGACCAACAATGCCCCAGCGGCGATAGGACCATACAGTCAGGCAATAGAAGTAAACGGAATGTTG
>JAISKQ010000277.1 GCA_031260865.1 Prevotella sp. | reverse complement strand
CCTCGAAGGGGTCGTATGTTTATAGCAAAACACATACCGTCTGCGTTCGACCCCTGCGGGGTCGTATAGATGAGATTATGATATTAGCTATAAACATACGACCCGTTGGGTCGAAACAGTCTATCAAGTAATGAGTAATAAATACTTTGAACTCAAAACTTTGATTTTTTTTTAAATTCTTAATATTCTTTCTCGTAACTATTCCAAATATATCAAAGACCTTTTCAGCGTAATAGTCAACACCTAATGGTAAATTGTTACAAAAAGGTGACAAAAGTGACAAAAGTAACAGTTTTCAGGTAACACCGCTTCGTACTATTCTTCTTGTAAACTAGCAAGCTAGTAAACTTGTAAACTAAAATTCTTGTAAACTCAAAACTTATTACTCAAAACTCAAAACTTTCCACTCATATATAGATAATTTTATAAAAAAGAGATGACGGTTTTTAGCCGTTTGCGGGGAGTAATTTATGTTATAAAAGGTTAAAACACTTTTGTCGAAATGTAAGCTTCTGTTTTCCCTCTCCTCCACAACTTTTCGGGTTGACCCACGAACGCCTCGCCGAGATACGTAAAATGGTAGCCGTGCTGTAAGCTGCTGATTGGTGGTGTGAGAGGTCGGAAAATGAAAGTAGGAAGAAAACTTTCATTTTCCTCCTACTCGTTTTTTTTGATGATTGATTATTAGAATTTTATACCATAACCAAGCATGATGTACGCGGGATCTTTTCCGTCAACAAATGTGTATTTGAACTCAAGATTCAAATAACCGTTATCTGTTATGTCATACTGTACGCCTGCTCCGATATTGAACCCAAAGTCAGTGCCTTTATCGCTTACTCCTTCGTATGAAATACGGTTGTTAAGCATCGCGCCGCCAATGAAAGGATAAACGGACAATCCATTTTGCAAAGGGAATACATAATGAACGTTTACGTCCACATCAAAACCTGTGATATGGTTTTTAGGCAACAAGAATGTTAATCCCGGAGCAAGGCGGATATTGTCTGTAAGGAAATAGCGTCCTTCCACTCCAATCCCGAATCTTTCGAGCTCTGTCTGATAGCCTATTTTAGGCATTACTTCTTTTGAACCTGTTTGTGCGTTTACTCCCAACGATAACGCTGCTAAAATAAGAACTAGCAATACTTTTTTCATATTCAAAATTTTTTAAAGATTAGTATTTAATAATATAATACATTATGTATAATACATTTATGCTTATTTTTTATTTGTGTAATGTTATTTATTGTATAGTAATTGAATTTGTTTTTATGCTTGTTTTAATCATAACAAGAATGTGCAAATCTAATAAAAAGTTCATAAATATTCACTAAACAACATTTTTTTTTATCACAAGCAAAAAAATAATTGGTTTATCGCTGTTAGCCACCTTTTCCAACCCCTTCAAAGGTGGGGAGAAAGTTACGCTGTCAGTCAACCCTAAGCTTTCGTCGCTTCGCGCCGCTGTTGACTAAAAAACTAAATTTTCCAAAGGAGAGACTGCCTTGAATCTATAAGCTTCATTTACAACGTATTAAATATATAGTTTAGGCGATTCTACGCTCAATAGAACGTAGAATCAGATATAAAATCATAATTTTTTTACAAAAAAGAGGCAAATTTAGAAAAATATATGTTGTGTAACATATTTTGTCATAAAAATTACTTAACTTTGTTTTTAAGATATTTACATTCTCAGTTTTGTATGATAGCAAATAGTAATAATGTTATTAGTTTGTCGGAAAGCATACCCGAAATATGGAGTCTGCTAAACGATAAAGAACAGGTCATGATTGCATCAAACGCGCGAATCATGGACTTTAAAAAGAATGAAGTAATATACAGGGAAGAAGAAATTTCTTCGGATTTGATGTGCCTGTGCCTGGGCAAAGTGAAAATATATAAGGATGGAGTAGGAGGACGTAGCCAGATTATCAGAATGATAAGGCCGACACAATATTTTGGTTACCGCGCTTTTTTTGCCAACGAACCTTACGTTACCGCCGCCTCCGCTTTCGAACCTTCGACCATTTGCTTTATCCCGATGAAAATCATATCCGAAATAGTCGCCGTCAATTCGGGACTTGGAATGTTTTTTATCCGCGAACTATCTACCGATTTGGGTATAGCGGACGAGCGGGTTGTAAATCTTACCCAAAAGCATATACGCGGCCGTTTAGCCGAATCGCTGGTTTTCCTTATCGAAAACTACGGGCTGGAAGAAGATGGAGCCACCATCAGTATTTACCTGTCGCGCGAAGACCTGGCAAACTTGTCGAACATGACGACGTCTAATGCTATACGCACCCTGTCGACCTTTGTGGATGAGCGTATTATCACATTGGATGGACGGAAAATAAAAATCATTGACGAAGAAAAGCTCCGGAAAATAAGTAAAATCGGATGATTACCCGAATTGCCCATAAGTATTTAGATTACCGATACAAAGAGGTAGATAAATTCATCAGCAATCCTATACCGACACAGGAGAAGATATTAGAATACCTGCTGCGAAACGGCGGGCAAACTTATTTCGGTCAACAATTCAACTTTTCATCCATAAAAAACAAGGATGATTTCAGAAAACAAGTCCCGGTTTTTCAGTATGAAGACTTACGTCCGTATCTGGATAAAATATTAGTCGGCAAAGAACAAAACGTGCTTTGGAACAAGCCTGTGAAATGGTTTGCCATGTCGTCGGGCACAACGGAGGATAAAAGTAAATACATTCCGGTCACTCGGGAATCACTAACCAAAGGACATTATAAATGCGGCGAACAAATGCTGGCTATCTATGGCAAAGCGAATAAGGACGCCAAATTCTTCTTTGGAAAAACGCTGGTGCTGGGAGGCAGTAAGCAGATAAACAATATCGGCGACGGCATCTTCACAGGTGATATTTCCGCCATCCTTATCAAGAACCTTTATTTTTGGGCTAAACGTAGCCGCACCCCCGAACATATATCCCTCCTGCCCGACTGGGAAACAAAGCTTCAAGCATTGACCGACTACGCCGTAAAGAACGATATACGCGCCTTTATGGGCGTGCCGTCGTGGCTGCTGGTCTTGCTAAAGAAGATAAAGACCGATACAGGCAGGGAATTGACGGATATTTGGCCAAACCTCGAAGTATTCTTTCATGGAGGCGTCAGCTTTACCCCTTTCGAAGAGCAGTACAAGAAGCTGATAAAAAAGCCCGATATGCACTATTGGGAAACGTACAACGCGTCAGAGGGCTTCTTTGGCGTGCAATTCGCTCCCGATTCCAAGGAGATGCTATTGATGTTGGATAGCTGTATCTATTACGAATTTATCCCGATGGACGAATGGGATAAGGAAAACCCCAAGACATTAACCCTCGATGAGGTGGAGACGGGTCAAAATTACGCGGTCATTATCTCTACCAATGGCGGATTGTGGCGGTACATGATAGGCGACACAATAGAATTTACCTCCACAAGCCCGTATCTGTTCCATATAACAGGGCGAACCAAAAACTTCATCAACGCTTTTGGCGAAGAACTGATTATCGACAATGCCGAAAAAGCCCTGTCGGAAGCCTGCAAGGCGACAGGAGCGCAAATAGCCGAATACACCGCCGCGCCTGTTTACTTCGGGGATAACAACAATGGCGCGCACGAGTGGCTGATTGAGTTTGCCCTTGAGCCGGATAACCTGACGCTATTCACCCTGAAATTAGACGAAGCGCTAAAGAAAGTAAACTCGGACTACGAAGCCAAACGCTCTTACAATCTGTCGCTTAACCAGCCAATAGTCCGAAGCCTGCCAAAAGGCACATTCAACGAATGGATGAAATCGCTGGGCAAGCTCGGCGGACAAAACAAAGTGCCGCGATTGTCGAATAACAGGGAGTATATGGATAGGTTGTCCGCGTTTATGGGTGGTGAAAAATAGGTAATCGTGAGATTCTTTATTCAAATGTGCCGCTCTTCGTTATTTTATAAGAAACTGTTTAAATATTATTAGTTCAATTAATTTATACGAATGCGTCATCGAGGTCTCGTTGTGCCCCGTCCATGAAGTGGGCGTTAAAGCGTTTTTGCTTCCTTTTGCGGCTTTGGGCAAAAGGAAGGCAAGTAATCTGTGATTGCGCGCGGTAAAAATCACCAACAAAAAATCACCAACGCAGTATGAAAGACAAGACTTCTGAAAATTGTTACTTTTGTCACCTTTTTAGAACTATAGTTTACAAGCGTGCACGTTTACAAGTTTACAAGAACGAAGAATGGTGCATAGCGATGTTACTGAAAAGTGTTACTTTTGTTACTTTTTTTAAAGATAAAGCCACTTTTACAGATTTTTTTAAAGCTGGTAGTAATATGATATACAATATGTTAATTGGTTTTATTTTCGGCTCTATAGGCGTCAACAGCTTTCTTTACCGAACCATGTAACAATAAGAGGCGGTTAGCCTGCTCATAGTCTAATCCTAATTCTTCGGAAACCATCCGAGTGCCTCTATCCACGAGCTTTGCGTTCGAGAGCTGCATATTTACCATTCGGTTACCTTTCACCCGTCCGAGTTTTATCATCGTGCTTGTGGTAATCATGTTCAGTATCATTTTCTGCCCTGTGCCTGATTTCATGCGGGAACTGCCTGTGACGAATTCCGAACCTACGATCATTTCAATTGGAATCTCAGCTTCCCGGGCAATCGGAGAATCCGGATTACTGGATATTGACGCTGTCAGGATGCCATGTTTGCGCGCTTCACGCAATGCTCCTACTACATACGGTGTAGTTCCCGAGGCGGCAATACCCACGACGGTGTCTTTCTCGTTTATGTTGTGAGCCAAAAGTTCATCCCATCCTGCCGCCATATTATCTTCAGCTTTTTCCACCGGATTGCGAAGAGCAGTGTCGCCTCCCGCGATGAGTCCTATGACCAGCGTGCTTGGCATACCAAATGTAGGTGGAATTTCGGATGCGTCTAATACACCTAAGCGTCCGCTGGTTCCCGCTCCCATGTAGAATATGCGTCCGCCTTGCTGCATGCGGGGTACTATGTTGGATACTAACTGTTCAATCTGAGGGATTGCTTTCTCCACGGCAAAAGCGACCTTTTTATCTTCATTATTTATATCGGTCAGTAACTCTAATACAGATTTGCTTTCCAGATTGTCATATAGAGACGGTTGCTCCGTGATTTTTATAAAGGTCATAATATGTTGTTATCTATTTTGTATTGGTTGATATTCTTTTGCATAGTAGTTGATGAGACCGTCCATTGGCGACCGGGCTATGGTTCCTATTTTGATGTTTAGATTGGAGCCTGCTTCGCGCAATATGTCCTGATAATAATAAGCGACAGAGCCGGTGAAATGGGCTTCATTGTTTTTATAGTCATATTGCATTACATTCTTTACAAAGAAATCGTTGAACGCGTTGTATATCAGCATGTAGATTGTCTTATCCTGTATGTTTTCCACTAGAAAAGGGGAAAGGCTCGCCAGAAAGCGGTTAGCCATCGGTTGTTTGTACACCATGTCCAAAATATCCGGGATATTGAGGTCAAATTCTTTAAGGAATTTCTCTTTAAGTCCCTTTGTTAGTTGGTTTTTGAGACATGCCCCTACAAATAATCTGCCTATTACGGCGCCACTGCCTTCGTCTCCAAGTATATATCCTAATGGGGATACATTCTCTTTGATGTCTGTTCCGTCATAATAGCAGGAGTTTGACCCGGTTCCAAGGATGCAGGCAATACCCTTATTGGTTCCGCAAAGACCTTTTGCCGCGGCAAGTAGGTCACTGTCCACTTCTATGTATGGCGTTTTTATATTGTCGGCTATGGCGTCCCTGATGACTATGCTTTTTTCTGGGGATGCGCAACCTGCTCCAAAAAAGAATACAGCATCAATTACATACTTTTCAACTATGGGTTTAATCCTTGTCTTTATTTCTTCGCTGATATCTTCTCTCGTACGAAAAAACGGATTAGAACCCTTTGTGGAGATCTGTTTAATTTCCTTGCTACCTTCTACTAAGCGCCAATCGACTTTAGTAGATCCTCCGTCTGCTAATAATATCATATCTTTATGTATATTTTCTTTTTATACAATATATTACCTATCACCCAATTGAATCCGACAAACAGTAAAGCATAAACCAAAGAGCCAAAATAGGTTCCAAAATATGGATGTATGCATATCTGATATATAAAATTCTTTGTGCTTATTAATTTCTCATCATATATGAATTGTATATTTCCCAATAAGATAGAGAATACGCCTGCCGCTACATATATAAAGAGCGGGTTGATACCGAATGATTCGAAGAACACACTCCATTTTTTATATCCTTTGACGTCTATTATCCATATCAATAGGGCTAATAGCGTGGATGCTAATCCGCAAGTGACAATAACAAATGTAGGCGACCATATCTTTTTGTTGAACGGACAACCGTAACTGAGCAGAAAACCGAGGAATGTCATTATCGCGCCAATGATAAACAACCGCTGGATACGTTCGTTATTGTCTTTGGTTGTCAGTAAGACTTTTCCGCAACAGAATCCTATCAACACATGGCACACAGACGGTATTGTGCTCAACAGACCTTCGGGATCAATAGCTAGACCGCTATCTTTATACATGTGATTCGTTCCTAATATAGTTCTGTCGATAACGGATATAATGTTATTTTCGCTAAACTCAAAGCCATCGCCAAATATCAGAAGCAGGAAGTAGCCAATCAATGTGATAACAATGATATAAGGTATGTACTTATGCTTTATAAAAATGGCTATTAACGCCGTAATGCCATAGGTAATGGCTAAACGCTGCATAACGCCCAATATGCGTATATGTTCAAAATTAGTGATAGACTTTAATAATCTTTCAAAAAAGCCCAGCTCTTCGCCGGATAAGCTCCTGTAAGTGCCGAATGATAGAGACAACCATCCTAACCCTAAACCAATAAGGAATATGACGGCGGTTCTTTTAATTATCTTCAGCAAAGTGGGCTTGTTGAACTCGAAATTGAACTTACGTAAAGAAATATAAGTGGATATACCCATAATGAACATGAAAAATGGAAATACTAAGTCGGTAGGAGTGAGTCCATTCCATGCCGCGTGTCCCAGCGGTTTATAGACATAGCTCCATGAACCCGGATTATTTACCATTATCATTCCCGCAATCGTAATTCCTCTCAATATATCAAGGGATAGTAATCTGCTATTTGGTTTCTGTGTCATAATGTTTAAACTTATTTTGTATTGGTTTATTTATACAAATAATATCATTTTGATATTTGCTTAAAAGGTACGGTTTCTTTGTACCAAAAGTCTTTAATGTCGTCAAATTTATTGTTTTTTGTAAAGGTAAGCCTTACATAATCGCTGCCGGACACCTGATCGAACATTCTGAAACGTTTATCATTCGCATTATCAAAGATCGCTTTATCAGGATATAATTTAGCTACTTCCTGCATTACATAGAATTGTATCTCGGATAGCGCCGCCTTTTCGTAATCCATAATATGTATTTGCACTCCTTCGAGTTGTTTTCCTTGT
>JAISKQ010000255.1 GCA_031260865.1 Prevotella sp. | reverse complement strand
GTTTGGAGCGAGTTTTTTCGTTTAGCCTTTAAGCCCGTAGCGGGTCGGCCTATGAAGTGGGCGTTAAAGCGTTTTTGCTTCCTTTTGCGGCTTTGGGCAAAAGGAAGGCAAGCAATCTGAGATTGCGCGCGGTAAAAATCGCCAACAAAAATTTAAACAGTTTCGGTGTATTGAGTTGAAAGTTTTGAGTAAAAAGTCTTGAGTTATAAATAGAAAAAAGTAATTACAGAAAAAATAATGCGAAAAGTGTTACTTTTGTCACCTTTTCTTAACAATAAACCATTCGCGGCGTGAAACGATGATTGAAAAGGTCTTTGAAATGATGGAGAAAAAATTATAAGTATTGAGTATTGAGTTTAAAGTAATAAGCCAAATAAAAAGAAACAGAGGAAAAGAACAAAAACTGTTACTTTTGTCACTTTTTTAGAACTATAGTAAACTTGTACACTTGAAATCTTGTAAACTACTTACTGAAAACTGTTACCTTTGTCACTTTTTTCAAAAATTAAACATTCCCCTCAACTTTTCGGGTTGACCATTTATTTCTTCGGGTTATATCCGTAGTAGTTTGCGATATTTTGTATAATTTTGTAGCTTCTTAAAAAATACAATATGTCTCAGAAAGTTAGAGTGCGGTTTGCTCCAAGCCCGACAGGAGCTTTACATATCGGAGGAGTGCGTACAGCGTTATACAATTATCTTTTTGCCAAAAAGCATCATGGCGATTTTATATTGCGTATCGAAGATACCGATTCGCAGCGTTTTGTTCCCGGAGCAGAGGAATATATCATAGAAGCGCTTACATGGTTGGGGCTTCAGTTTGATGAAGGTACTCATTTGGGAGGAGCTTATGCCCCTTATCGTCAATCCGATAGGAAAGATATTTATAAGAAATACGTGGATGTCCTTCTCGAAAAGGGAGCAGCTTATATCGCGTTTGATACGCCGGCGGAACTGGCGGCTAAGCGTGAACTGGTAGGCAACTTCCAATATGACGCGTCCACTCGCGGGAGCATGAGAAACTCCCTGACCTTGAGCAAAGAGGAAGTAAAAGCCTTGATTGACGCGGGTGACCAATACGTTGTCCGCTTTAAGATAGATCCCAATCAGGACGTTCTGGTAAACGACGTTATCCGTGGCGAAGTGAAATATAACTCTTCGGTACTTGACGATAAAGTCTTGTATAAATCGGCTGACCAACTGCCTACTTACCATTTGGCTAATATCGTGGACGATCATTTGATGGAGATTAGCCATGTTATCCGCGGCGAGGAATGGTTGCCTTCGTCTCCTTTGCATGTGTTGTTGTACCGTGCCTTCGGATGGGAAGACACCATGCCGCTATTCGCGCACCTGCCGCTGTTATTAAAACCGGAAGGAAACGGCAAGCTCAGCAAACGTGATGGAGACCGTTTGGGATTTCCTGTATTCCCATTGGAATGGAAAGACCCTGCCAGCGGCGAAATATCGTCCGGCTATCGCGAAAGCGGTTATCTGCCCGAAGCTGTCATCAACTTTTTGGCGCTTCTGGGATGGAATCCGGGCAACGATCAGGAAATAATGACGATGACCGAACTGATAGACCTTTTCTCTCTGGAGAAGTGCAGCAAAAGCGGCGCGAAGTTCGATTACGAGAAGGGGAAATGGTTTAACCACCAATACATTCAGTTAAGACCGAATAGCGAAATAGCTAAGATATTTTATCCTATCCTTGAAGATAAAGGGATAGATGTTCCCGTTGAATACGTGGAAACAGTGGTTGGACTGGTAAAAGAACGGGTAAGCTTTGTCAAAGAACTATGGGGTCAGTCGTCCTTCTTTTTCATCGCTCCTACGGCTTATGATGAGAAGGTCGTAAAGAAACGCTGGAAAGAAGAATCTCCTGCCCAAATGACCGAATTAATTGAAGTATTAAAGGGTATCGATGATTTTTCGGCGCATAATCAGGAAGAAATAGTGAAAGGCTGGATTGAATCGAAAGGATACCATTTAGGCAATGTGATGAATGCTTTCCGTTTGGCTCTTGTAGGAGAATCAAAAGGACCTCACATATTTGATATTACAGCCGCTATTGGAAAAGATGAAGCGATCGCGCGGCTCGAGAAAGCTATTTTAAACATTAAGTAAGATGCTATTTTTTTATAATCTGGTTATACATATATACGCCTTTGTCGTTTACCTCATTTCCCCTTTTCATAAGAAAGCGCGGAAGATGGTAGCGGGTCATCGACAAACGTTCGACATTCTAAAACAAAAGATAGACAAGGACGCTGACTATATCTGGTTTCACGCGGCTTCTTTAGGCGAATTTGAGCAAGGACGCCCGATAATGGAGGAGATAAAACGCAAGCACCCTGAATATAAGATATTATTGACGTTTTTCTCTCCGTCCGGTTACGAAATAAGGAAAGATTATCCTTTAGCCGATGTGGTCTGTTATCTGCCATTTGATAAAAAGCGGAGTGTGAAGAGGTTTTTGAGGTTGGTCAAGCCTAAAATGGCTGTTTTCATTAAATATGAATTTTGGTATAACTTCGTAAATCGTTTATACAAGAAGAACATACCCATTTATATGGTATCGGCTATTTTTCGCCCGTCGCAAATGTTCTTTAAATGGTATGGCGGCGATATGCGCAAATTGCTGAAGAAATATGAATGTATCTGTGTTCAGGACAACAATTCCGCCCGATTACTCTCCGGAATAAATATAAAGAATGTGGAGGTTTGTGGAGATACACGTTTCGATAGGGTGTTGGATATACAAAAACAAGCCAAGCAGTTGCCTATTGCCGAGGCTTTTGAGCGGAAAGCGAAAGCGGAGAACGAGCATATTTTAGTTGCCGGCAGTACCTGGCCTAAGGATGAAGATATTCTGATTCCTTATTTTAATATGACAACGGACTTAAAGTTAATCATTGCTCCTCACGAAATAAATGAAGCTCATTTAAAGTACATCGAAAGTAATCTGCAACGCCCTTATATCCGTTATTCTAAGGCAATACCCGAAATGATGGCGGATTATGATTGCCTTATTATCGATAATTTCGGCTTGCTCTCTTCCCTGTACGGGTATGGGCAGATGGCGTATATAGGAGGAGGTTTTGGCGTGGGCATACACAATGTGCTTGAAGCCGCCGTATATAATATTCCGGTTATATTCGGATCTAATTTTAAAAAATTTAGAGAAGCGCAACATCTTATAGAACAAGGCGGTGGCTATTCGGTGCCGGACTATCAATCATTCAGGGGGCTTATGGATGAATTTCTTCAATACAAGGAAACACTTGACGCTTCCGGATGGCACGCGGGTAATTATGTGCGTTCAAATGTTGGTGTTGTTCAGAAAGTAATGCAAGTCCTGGACTTATAAAAATAGTTCTTTTTGCTTTTAATAAAAAATAAACTTGTAGATTTGTATTTTAAACCCATAAATAAATTATGGCAAAAATCGGCAATTTTATTGGTAGCATTAAAAAACCTTCATTTGTTTTCTTTATAGCTGCGATTTTAATCATTATGTATTTCCTGCCGCGAGAAGGTAAATACAAATACAGTTATGGGGAAAACAGACCATGGCAATATGGCTTGCTTACCGCTCCGTTTAAGTTTCATATACACAAGTCCGATGCTCAGATAAAGCAGGAAAAGGACAGCATTATGGAAACTTTTCTACCGTATTATATGGTGGATGGGCTTATTGCAAAAAAGTCTTCTTTTCAGTTTACCCAAGACGCCGAAGCCAAAAGCGTGCCGCAAGACTATATTAACTATGTAAATCGTGAGTTATCCGAGATTTATAAGGCTGGTATTATCTCTGCCGAAAATTATGAACGTATTCAACAATTAACAAAGAAGCAGTTGCTGCTAAGAAACGAGAATGGGAATAACATCGCTACTACCCGGCATATCGCTTCTTTTTACACGCCGCGACAAGCATACGAAAAGATAATTGATGATGCCCCGGCGCATATTGATATAGCACATCTCAAAGCTATAAACCTGAACGACTATCTGAATGAAAATATATTGTATGATGAAAAAACATCGACAAATATAAGAAATGATTTGTTGCAGCAAGTCTCTCTGTATGAAGGGGAAATTCAATATGGCGAAAAAATCATAGATCGAGGAGAAATCGTAGATGCCCGTTTGAAGAATATTCTGGATTCCTATAATCAAGAGGCGGAGGGCAAAGTAGGTACAAAATCAAAACCGGGATGGCTTATCTTTGGTGAACTGATCATGATAACACTCCTTATCATGACAT
>JAISKQ010000196.1 GCA_031260865.1 Prevotella sp. | reverse complement strand
TCATTTATCGACACTACTGTGGCGCAATTGAAAGAAAAATTGGGTAACGACAAAGTGATACTTGCCTTGTCGGGAGGGGTTGACTCATCCGTCACAGCCGTTTTGTTAAATAGGGCTATCGGCAAGAATCTGACTTGCGTGTTTGTGGATCATGGACTGCTTCGCAAAAATGAATTTGAGAATGTACTGAAAGATTATGAGCATTTAGGGCTGAATGTAATAGGAGTAAACGCGAAAGACCGTTTTTATAAAGAACTCGCGGGAGTGACCGACCCGGAACAAAAACGCAAGATCATAGGAAAAGGTTTTATCGACGTTTTTGATGAAGAGGCTCATAAACTGGAAGATATAAAATGGTTAGGGCAAGGCACTATCTACCCTGATATTATAGAATCCCTTTCCATTACAGGGACAGTAATTAAGTCGCATCATAATGTAGGCGGATTGCCTGAGAAGATGGATCTTAAATTAGTGGAACCTTTACGCCTGTTGTTTAAAGATGAGGTTCGTCGTGTAGGGTTTGAATTAGGGATGAAAGAAACCTTGATAAAACGCCATCCGTTTCCCGGTCCGGGATTAGGCATCCGTATACTCGGCGATATTACGCCCGAAAAGGTGGAGGCAGTCCAAAATGCGGATGATATTTATATTCGTATGCTTCGCGAGCATGGATTATATGACAAAGTGTGGCAAGCGGGCGCTATATTATTACCGATCCGTTCGGTGGGAGTGATGGGCGATGAACGCACTTATGAGAATACCATAGCCTTGCGGGCTGTGACGTCGACCGATGCCATGACTGCCGATTGGGCGCATTTACCGTATGAATTTTTGGCGAAAGTATCGAATGAAATCATCAATAAGGTGAAAGGCGTGAACCGCGTAGTATATGACATATCTTCCAAACCACCCGCAACCATCGAGTGGGAGTAGAAAATAAATAGAGACAAATAGAAAAGAGGCTATCTCTTTATAGGACAGCCTCAATTCAAAAGCGCTTCTTTTTGAATTAAATTTCCGCCAAGTTAAAACAGGAAGAGATAAAGGCAACGATTGCTTTGCGTAATCGTATCAAGGTGAAAAACAGAGAATAATTGAATTTGGTTTTTGACTAAAATTGATAATATGCGCGTCAATAGTAAATTACAAAAGATAATATTCTTTGTCGTGTTAAGCCTGCTCGGTGTGTGTCCTGTCTGTTCGCAGCATATTGAGATAAACGGATTACAGTGCGAATATCAAGAAAATCCGTTGGGCTTGGATACGCCAACGCCCCGTTTTAGCTGGCAACTGTTCGTGGCGGATCCTATCAGGGGATTGCGGCAGGGCACTTATCATATTTTAGTGGCAAGCGATCAAACGCTGTTAAACGAAGAACAGGCGGATGTGTGGAACAGTGGTCAGATTGCTTCTTCTCAATCCGTTCTGGTTTCTTTTGCCGGAAAAGAATTAGAATCCAGCCGTAAATATTACTGGAAAGTTCGGGTATCCGACAAAGAGGGTGTTTTATCCACATGGAGTCAACCGGCGAGTTTCACGACGGGATTGCTTCATCCGGGCGACTGGAGTGATGCCTGGTGGATTCAGTATCCGGACGCGCCGAGAGGAAAGCATATCTGGTTTCGGAAAACCTTGTCTATTGACGCTCCTGTCCGGTCTGCGCTTATACATGTCGCATCCATAGGTTATCACGAATTATATGTGAATGGAAAAAAAGCGGACGACCGCGTATTGGCGCCCGCTTTGACAAGACTTTCCACGCGAGCGCTCTATGTGACATACGATATCGCGGATTTGCTTCAACAAGGAGAAAATGTCATAGCCCTTTGGCATGCTCCGGGCTGGACGCTAAACACCTTCGTGAATCTCCCGTCGGCAATTCGTGTTCAACTCAAGGTTTGGACAACGGATGATAAAAAGATAAACTTGTCGTCTTATGATGATTGGCTGTGCGCCATCAGCAACAGTGAAAACAACGTTCCGCGCACCCGCCCTGAGAATCATGGAGGAGAACGAATCGACGCTCGCGATTACCTGCCTAACTGGAACAAACCCGGCTTTGACGATAAAGGATGGGCGAAGGCTGTCCGCGTGGATTATCAACCTTTGATGTGTGCCCATTCTATTGAACCTACACGGATAATTGATACCATTCAACCGATTGGAATCAGTGGCGGAGACGATGCTTATCGGATAGATATGGGCAAGAATTTCACCGGATGGGTAAAGATGGATTTTAGCGGACTTTCATCGGGCGATGTCGTTACCATCAAAGTGTCGGATGATGAGAAAACGATTCAGGATTGTGGGCAGATGAGCCAGTATATCAGCAACGGGGCTGAAAAAGAAACTTTCTGTAACCATTTCAATTATATTGGCGGGCGTTACGTTACGGTGGAAGGCTTGAAACGCAAGCCGGAACTTACAGAAATAACCGGCTATGCCTTGGGTACAGATCTGAAACGCACCGGACATTTCTTTTCTTCTAAACCGTTTTTTAATCAGATTTACGAAACCGATTTATGGACATTTCGCGCCAATACAACGGAAGGCTACACGTCCGACTGTCCGCACCGCGAACGGATGGGCTACGGTGAAGTAGCCACCGCTACATCATGGGGGATTGCTTTTCCCAACTACCGGGCAGGTGCGTTTTACAACAAAGTTGTCCGCGATTGGACGGATGCGCAGGAAGGCAACGGATGGTTTTATCACACCGCGCCGTTAGGCAATAAGGATTTTGGCGGACCAATGTGGAGTAGCGCCGGATTGAATGTCAGTTGGGAACATTATCTACAGTATGGTGACCGGCAGATACTTGACTTGATTTATCCGTCGGCGCGACGGTGGTTGGATTTCCTTCACAGCAATACAGAAAACGGATTGCTCGCCCCTTATAACGGTCGGAAAGAATTTTTCTTGGGCGATTGGCTTGCGCCCGGAGGCTTGCTGGATTGGGGGGATAGTCCGAATGCTAAATTCTTCAATAATTGTGTCTATGTGATGAATTTGCAAACGTTTATCAGAATAGCCGGCATCCTGAATCATCAAGATGAAGCTGTTGTGTATAGCAAACGATTAGATGCCTTGAAATCACGGATTCACGAAACTTTCTTTCATCCGGAATCCAACACGTACATGGACGGACGGCAGGTTTACATGGCTTTCGCACTGTTGACGGGAATTGTGCCCGACCATTTGCGACAAGCCGTCGCAGACAGTTTCAATACCGATTTGAGCGAACTTCATCCCTACCTCGACATGGGTAGTTCGGGTATTTCCGTATTGCTGAAATACCTTACAAGCCATCCGGAAAACGGCGCTGTTGTCGCGCGGCATTTGTCCTCTGTCACAGAACCGAGTTACGGCTATTTTATTGCACGAGGAGAAAATACATGGCCGGAATATTGGAATTCGGATGTGGAGAGTCGCATCCATACCTGTTATACCGGTATCGCTTCTTGGTTTATAAAGAGCCTTTGCGGTATCCGTCCCGACCCCGCGCATCCTGGATACCAACAATTTATAATTCAGCCTGTTATTGTTTCCGAAGTGACTTTTGCCGAAGCCTCCGTAGAATCGCCTTACGGACAGATTCGCAGTCGTTGGGAACGCCGTAAAAACAAAGTGGAGTTGTCGGTTACCGTCCCTCCCAATTCAACCGCGACAGTGTATATTCCTGCGAAGGATATGAAAAGTATAACGGAAAACGGCGTAAAAGTAGATAAAATAAAAGGCGTCACCCCGAAAGGAATGGAAGGGGAATACGCAGTGGTAATCGTAGAAGGTGGAAAGTACCGATTTGAAGTAAAATGAGTAATACCCAACCTAAAAAAAAATCTATCACCTCCTGTCTCAATTCACCTTATCTATTTGTCCTCCCTCGTAGAAGTTGATTATATTTTTGGCGACTTCACGGAGCATATCCATCCGGGCGGCATAAGTACCTGTCCCTACATGCGGGCATAGGATAGCATTGTCCAGTTCCAATAATTCGGGCAGGATTTTCGGCTCTTTCTCGAAAACATCCAACCCCGCCGCGTATATCTCTCCTTCGCGTAAAGCTTTTGCCAAGGCTTTATCATCAACCAACTGCCCTCGCGCCGTATTGATAAGGATGGCGGTATTTTTCATTTTCCCGAATTGTTCTTCACTCATCAGATGATATGTTTCGTTTGTGGCGGGAGCATTCAGCGATATAATGTCGGATTCTTTCAGTAATGTGTCAAAATCCACATATACGGCATTGTATCTGTCTTCTGTCTCTTTTTCCAGCCGATGCCTGTTGTGGTAAATGATTTTCATGCCGGAAGCCACGGCTCTGCGGGCTACCGCTTGTCCGATGCGCCCCATGCCGTATATTCCTAAAGTCTGTCCGTACAAAGGCATTCCCAGCTCGCCGTATATCCCCCAATCGAGTCGGACTCCGCTATGTAACTTATGGTTATAATAAGCAACTTTCCGCGCCGTCGCCATCATTAAGGCAAAACAAAGTTCGGCCGTCGGTTCCAAAACAGACTGTGGCGTGTTAGTTACCGCAATACCTTTCGACGCGGCGTATTCCACATCTATATTGTTGTACCCAACGCCATAATTTGCAATCAGTTTCAGTTTCTTTCCCGCGTCTATGATTTCGGCGTCGGTCTGAAAGGAGAAATTAGGAACAAGCACATCAATGTCGGCTATGCGCTCCAGCGTCTCTTTTTTGGAGAACAGTTCTGTTTCCGGATAAATTAGCTCAAACTTATCCTTGAGACCGGCTAATTCTTCCCGTTTGAAGTTATGACCTAATAATACTTTTTTCATAAGTTATCTTATAATATTTTCCGTTCGACAAGTATTTCCCTTATTTTCTTCCAGTCGGCATAAGGTCTGTCGCATACATTTTGGTCATCTATCAACGGACATCCCAGATTGGCGTCGTCTATGTACAAATGACCGTATGCTTTCGGCGATGAAGTCCAAAACCGTTGGGTGGGATTCTTTTGAATGCCGTATAGCGGTATGCCGTTATCTTCGAACCATTTGACGGCTTCGGACAATACATTCTCCACCACCACGATTTCTTCACCGTTTACTTTCTTCTTTTTTTTGCGGTCGCTCCGCATCGAAAAGAGTATCAACCGGTGCCCTTTGTCCACAAGCTCCTTGAGTACAGGGACAGCGCCTATATCTTTTCCTATCGCGGGAAATTCATGCGTTACGCATGTTCCGTCAAAATCTATACATATATCCATATATTGAAAACAGAGAAGAGGTACATTTTGTTTACACAATGAAAAACCCGGACTTGTTATTGACCCGGGTTTCTATTTAGCTTTTAATTCCTCAGAATTGATGTTTATTATTTTGTCGAAGTGCCGTTAATATCGTCTTCAATGCCATTTACGCCATCTTTAAAGTTCTTTACCCCTTTGCCTATCCCTTTCATTAGTTCGGGAATCTTTTGCCCTCCAAATAAAAGCAAAACGGCAATAGCGATAACGATAACTTCTCCCGTACCAATGTTGCCTAAAAATAAAAGTGTGTTCATATAGCTTTTGAATTTATTATGTTATATATTTTATGCAGCTAAAGTAATCAGAATAATATTATTCCCGATATTTTTTCACATCTTTTTGTATAAATGGCTTTAGCACGAAAATGATGTTCCTTGTTTTCGTCGTTGGAACACCTAAGAAAAATCTGTCATGCTGTTTGTTTTCATTTTTTTATTTTTCAATACACGGATTATCCGAATTTACGTAGATAAAAACCTTATTTTTACCTAATTTTATCAACAAAACAACCTCAGTAGCAAACGATTTGCATCCTTACATCCCAACCTCATTACCTCATTTGTTTCCATCTTTTCTCTTAATAATAGTTTGTTGATAAAACTTGATGTAACCATTGTATTCTTCGGAAAAACTTTTTATTTTGTGATGATTTGGTTGATTCTCAATATATTCGCACAATTCGTGAATGTAACGTTTCGATACCGAAAATGCCGAAAACGATTGTTGCCATTGAAAAATACCGACACACAACCGATTGTCGTTGATAAATTTTTCGGAACTATTGGCAATGATTGTCGCCAATGTTTCCTCGTCCAAACTTGGCGCACGCGACACAAGAAAATGGACGTGTTCGGGATTGGCGTAAATCGAATACATCTTGCAACCGTTATTATTGACAATTCCCGTGATATATTTTTCAATTCTATCTCGGTGTTTTTCCAAAATGAGCGGCATTCGATTTAATGTCGTAATAACAAAATGCGTGTAAAGATTATTGTATTCTACTTTCATATCTTTCTTCTAATAAGTTTGATAATGGTTTCTTTTCCATCTCAATACACTGCCTGATTATATCTAACTCAATACCTTGTACAGCAAGTCAAACAAATCGCTTCTCCGATTTTTAAATCCAACGGGGTGGTAATTTTTATATTGGTGACTTCCCCTTTTACCAGATGAATATCTATACCCATCGCCTCCATTACGGAAGCATCGTCTGTAAATGTTTCGTTGTAGTCCGCAAGATAAGCCTTTTTTAATGTGGCGGCATGGAATACCTGCGGCGTTTGCACCAACCTTATTTTTGAGCGGTCGATAATCTTACTTTTCTCTCCACCGATCATTTCCCGGAGACTATCCGTTGAATCTATCACCGGTATTACGGCAGGGTATTTTTTTGCCGCGTCGTAACATCTTTGTATCATTTCGATGGAGGCAAACGGGCGAACCCCATCCTGCACCCCGACAAGACCTTCTTCCACCAACGCCAGTCCGTTTTTCACGGAATGAAAACGCGTTTCGCCTCCGTTGGCGATTGTATGTGGTATCCCGAATTGATGGCTTTCGCAAAGCTCCTTCCAGTATTCCTGATGCGAGGCAGGGAGTACCAATATGATATTTATATCCTTGTCGAAATGATAAAAGGCCTCGATGGTACGCATCAAAACCGCCTTTCCACCGATAGGAATAAATTGTTTCGGCAGGTCGGAACCCATGCGCAGCCCTTTTCCCCCGGCAACTATGATTACATTGTTTTTCATTCTATCTTGTCTAAAATCTTTTGTATCTCCACATTGGTTTTCTGCAATTTATCTTTGCAAAATTTGATCAGGGTAGCTGCTTTTTTCACCTCATCCAGAAGTACATCCACGTCAAGTTCTTCATTTTCGATACTATACATAATATCCTGCAATTCTTGCATTGCCTCTCCGTATGTTTGTTCTTTTTTTGCCATAATCAGAATAATTTACTTATCAATAATGTTATAAATACAATAACCGCCGCGGCGAAAACCGTTAATTTCACCTTTTCAACGATTGTATATTCTTTCCGCAGAAAAATGTTGACCTCATTGTTCCTGTCTATATAATAAGCTCTCCGTCCTTCTCCTTTGACAAAAGCCAATCCATCGGAAAAACTTCGGGCTTCCTTGTACTCGTTCGGAATAACCATTTCATTTTCATGGTTAATATATCCCCATTTCTTATTGAATAACACAGCCGCCAAGCCTTCCGAAAATTTGTACATCAAGTCATACTGAAATGGTATAACTACTTCCCCTTTGGCATTTATACAGCCTCTTTTTTTATCTTTAATAACAACGACCAGGTTTTCCGAAAACTCATTCGCCATATCGTCATAAACAAAAGGAACAAGGGTTTGCCCTTCTTTGTTCAATACGCCCCATTTCCCCTCTTTTTCAACGCACACTAAGCCATTTTTACAATCCCCGGCAGAATCATAGATTAGCGGGATTACAACATTGCCGCTCGTATCGATATATCCCCACTTTTCATCTTTAGAGACAGAGGC
>JAISKQ010000246.1 GCA_031260865.1 Prevotella sp. | reverse complement strand
AAAAGAGACTACTTTTGAACCCGAAGACAAGAGGCGCATGTGGCGTAATGGTAGCCGCGCTGCTTTCAGGTGGCAGTGATCGCAAGGTCGTGGGGGTTCGAGTCCCTTCATGCGCACGATTCAATTTTCAAACCCTTTGATTATCAGTAGATTTTCAGAGGGTTTTCGCTTTTGGAAAACATCGTTTTTTTTGTGACCCGGAACTTTGAAATGATTCAAAAAGGAATCCTCTCACGCCTCACACCAAAGCATACATATTTCCCGGCAGGTTTTTTATGATACCTTTCATTTCCATATTCAACAATGTGGAAAAGAGGGAATAAGCGGGAATATTCAATTCACGGGCTAATTGATCGATATGAAGTGAATCTTTATCCGCCAGCTTGTTTACAACAACTTGTTCTTCATCGCTTAAGGTTATGAAGAGTTCTTGTTGGCGAGGGGCTTTCTTCTTTTTAGAGGACTCGCTGTCCCATCCCATTTGTTGAAGGAAATATTCGGTGGATTGAAGCAAATCGGCTTTGTGGGACGAAATCAGTTTATTGCAGCCTTGCGAATACTTATCACTTGTCCTACCCGGTACGGCGAACACATCTTTACAATATGAATTAGCGATCTCTGCTGTGATTAAAGAGCCTCCTTTTTTATCGGATTCAACAACAATAACAGTGTCGGCCATCCCTGCCACGATGCGGTTTCTTTTCACGAAATTGAATTTGTCGGGGTCTGTTCCACTTGCAAAATCGGATAATAACCCACCCCTATTTACCATTTCCGCGGCCGTTTGCCGGTGGGATGGCGGGTAAATGCGGTCTAAGCCATGCGCTAATATGCCGATTGTAGGTAAATTGTACTTCAGCGCCGAACGGTGCGCCTGTATGTCTATACCATAAGCCAATCCACTCACGATAAGCGTATTGGGATACAAAGATGATATATCTTGCAGGAATGAGTCACAAAAACTATTACCGTAATTTGTTGATTTTCTGGTTCCGACAATACTGATTACCTTTTCGGCGTTGAGGTCGGTATTTCCTTTGAAATAGATAAGCACGGGCGCGTCGGCACATTCTCTGAGACGGTAGGGATAGTTCTCGTCGCTAATAAAGTATGTGGCGATTTTATTCTTTTCCACGAACTGTAATTCCTTTTGGGCTTTTTCGAGAACCTCCGGCTTTAAGATTTCATCGGCAATCTTTGTTGAAACGCCCGCCTGTATTAATGTCTTCCTATTCGACTTAAAGATATTTTCCGCGTCACCCGCTATTTGCAACAACCTGCGGGCGATAATATCTCCAACTCCAGCTATTTGGGTGAGAGCTATCTGATACAGGCGTTTATCGGGAGTATTCATATATTATTTTCCGATTCTATTCTGTGAGGTCGTTAATAATCAATCCGTCTCTCATGTGTACTGTCCGATCGGTGATTGACGCCAGATGTTCATCGTGGGTAACAATAACAAAAGTCTGTCCGAGTGTGTCCCGCAATTTAAAGAATAGTTGATGCAATTCTTCTTTATTTTCGGTATCCAAACTTCCCGAAGGCTCGTCGGCAAGAATGACAGCCGGATTATTAACCAACGCGCGCGCGACCGCCACACGCTGTTTCTCTCCTCCCGACAATTCGTTCGGTTTATGGCTCATACGGTCTGATAATCCGAGCATATCCAACAAATCCTTCGCTTTCTGCTTTGACTGCGATTCTTTTGCTTTGCCTATCAGGGCGGGAAGCATCACATTTTCTAAAGCCGTAAATTCGGGTAAAAGCTGATGAAACTGGAATACAAATCCAATGTTCCTATTTCTGAAATCGGAGAGCTGCGTATCCCTTAACGCATTTATTTTTTGACCGTTAATAGATACCGTCCCGCTATTTGCTTTATCCAAGGTGCCGATTATTTGCAGAAGTGTTGTTTTTCCGGCTCCACTGGCTCCCACAATGGATATGATTTCTCCTTTGTCGACATGGAGATCGATTCCTTTCAGAACTTTTAGAGAACCGAAACTTTTTGTTATTCCTTCTGTGATAATCATTCTATATTATTTTATGCCGATACCAAAATAGTCGAATCCGAGTTCGTTCATTTCCTGTTTGTTATAGATGTTCCTTCCATCAAAAACAACCGGTTTATTCACTGTTTTCTTTATCACTTCCCATGTAGGAAGACGGAACTCGTTCCATTCCGTCACCATTAATATGGCGTCGGCGTCAAGGGTGGCGTCATAAATATCCTTTGCGTAGGTTATGCTGTCTCCTAAATGGCGTTTCGCTTCTTCCATAGCCACCGGGTCGTAAGCTCTGATTTTTCCTCCGGCTTTGATTATTCTATCAATCAGGACTAATGACGGGGCTTCGCGCATATCGTCTGTTTTAGGCTTGAAAGCTAATCCCCACAGGGCAATCGTCTTTCCGGTAATGTCCCCGTTATAATATTTCATCAGTTTCTCGAAAAGTATATTTTTCTGAAACTCATTCACAGCCTCCACAGCTTCAAGTATTTGCATATTGTATCCTAACTTTTTAGCTGTATTCATCAATGCTTTTACATCCTTAGGAAAACAACTGCCGCCATATCCGCATCCGGCATACAGGAATTTCGACCCGATACGGGCGTCGGCTCCGATACCTTTGCGTACCATGCCTACATCAGCTCCCACTATTTCACACAAGTTCGCGATATCGTTCATAAAGCTGATACGTGTGGCAAGCATCGCGTTAGCCGCGTATTTTATCATTTCGGCGGAAGGGATGTCGGTATAAATAATGCGGTAATTGTTTAAAGTAAAAGGTTTGTATAGTTTTTCCATAAATCGGCGGGCTTCTTCCGATTCCACGCCCACCACTACCCTGTCGGGCTGCATAAAGTCTGTAATAGCCGCTCCCTCTTTCAAAAATTCGGGATTGGAAGCCACATCAAATTTCAGGTCGGACAAACCTCTCTTGTCCAGTTCTTCCCGGATGGTTTTCTTTATCAGGTTGGCTGTGCCCACCGGTACGGTACTTTTGGTCACAATAACCATATATTTGTTTAAGTTTTGTCCAACGGTGCGGGCAACATCCAACACATATTTCAAATCCGCGCTGCCGTCTTCATCCGGAGGAGTTCCCACCGCGGAAAACACGATATCCACGTCATTCAGAATAGAACCAAGATCGGTCGTGAAATGCAAACGTCCTGCTTTGTAGTTGCGTTCTACCATTTCGTCTAATCCGGGTTCAAAAATAGGAATGATACCATTTTTTAGCTTTTCTATTTTATTTTGGTCAATATCAACACAATAAACATCAGTACCCATTTCTGAGAAACAAGTTCCGGTAACGAGACCGACATATCCTGTACCAACAATAGCTATCCTCATCTTTTGATAATTGTATATAATTAATTTGCAATCGTTTGTTTTTCGGGATACAAAGATAATATTAATCTTTTATTCAGCCTAATATAAGTCTTAACTTGAATAAGGACTAATTCAAATCATAACACACGACGTATTAATACATTAGAAAATAGTTCTAAAAGCACTTTAGGGTACAACTTCAAAAAAAATGAAGTTTATACTCCGAATATGTACAAAAACTGTTATCAAAAATAAAAAAAATTATCTAATATAGAATAGTTACGAGTTAGCCCCCCTTTGTCCCCCCAAGGGGGGTATACGCAAAGCGATGATGACCGAGACTGTTACTTTTGTCACTTTTTGTAGTTTACTAGCTTGCAAGTGTACAAGAAAGAAGACAGAAAGGGGCGAATCGATGACGACTAAAAGTGTTACTTTTGTCACCTTTTTGAGTTATGAGTAGTAAGTAAAGAGTTTTGAGTAATGAGTTTACAGGAAAGAATGAAGAAAGAATGGCGCAAAGCGATGATGACTAAAAGTGTTACTTTTGTCACCTTTTTGAGTTTTGAGTAATAAGTAAAGAGTTTTGAGTAATGAGTTTACAGGAAAGAATGAAGAAAGAATGGCGCAAAGCGATGATGACTAAAACTGTTACTTTTGTCACCTTTTTGAGTTATGAGTAGTAAGTAATGAGTTTTGAGTAATGAGTTTACAGGAAAGAATGAAGAAAGAATGGCGCAAAGCGATGTAACCCGAAAACTGTTACTTTTGTCACCTTTTTTTGAAAAAGCCATTCCAACCTCTAACGTTTTTTATCCCAACTTTTCGGATTGAAGTGGAAAAAACGATAAAAAAGTTTGTAATATTCACAAGGATTTGTAAATTAGCGTTCTATATAACATTAAAATCTAAATCATAAATTATGAACACAAAATGCTATTTCTTATTGTTGGCATTATTACTCAGCCCTGTAAGCCTATATTGTCAGAATAACCGCATGATGACGGTCGATTCCATTCGTTCGCAGTTTATTCGGCAAGTTCAACTGTTTCCACAGGAAAAGATATATGTTCAAACAGACAAACCTGAATATATCGCAGGCGATACAATCTGGTTCAAAGCCTATCTGACCGATGCCGTTGTTCACCTTCCTTCGGAGCATAGCCGTTTTGCCTATATCGAATTGATTAATCCCTTAGACAAATTGGAGCGTCGTCTGAAATTGCGGATAGCTCCAAATCAGTCGTATGGACAAATAGATATTTCAGATTCCATTCCGGAAGGAAATTATGTTTTGAGAGCTTATACGGGAACAATGTTCGGAATGGACGAGCAATCTTTTTTCCATAAAAACATCTATATTCATACTCCGCTTTCATCGCATATAAAGGATTCTATTTCGTTTCAATTCAGTGAAAATAAAGTTTCCGTCTCCATCTCCTTGAAAAAGAGGAATGAGAACAAAAATATTCTCACTAAAGCATTGAAAGTACAAGTGAATGATAAGCCTTCCAAAACGCT
>JAISKQ010000202.1 GCA_031260865.1 Prevotella sp. | reverse complement strand
GCGAAAGCCAATCTTAGTCAGGCGAAAGTGAATCTTTCATACGCTTATATCTACTCCCCTATCGATGGAGTGGTGCTCAAACGCGCCGTTAATATAGGGCAAACAGTAGCTGCCATGTTCAGTACGCCCACGTTTTTTACCATTGCCAAAGACCTGACCAAAATGCAGGTGGAAGCCGATGTGGACGAAGCCGACTTGGGGCAGGTAAAACTTGGTCAACACGTTACCTTCACGGTTGATGCCTATCCCGGCGAAACCTTCGCGGGAACGGTGAGCCAAATACGTATCAGCCCCAAAGTGACCAATAACGTGGTTACCTACTCCGTCATTGTGAACGCGCCCAATCCCGAAGAAAAGTTATTTCCCGGTATGACGGCTAGTATCCGCATCAATATACAGTCGGAAGAAGGAATTCTTATACCGATGGAGGCATTGTCAAAAGAGAAAACGCTACGGGTAAAATCGAACGAAAAAATTGAAGAACGCGCTATTCAAACAGGCATTAACGACGGAGTTTCCATCATTGCCCATTCGGGAGTGAAAGAAGGAGAGATAATTATTGTTTCGGAAGTCGGAAAGAAATAAACAATCGAGTAACGAGGAGGTTAAACCCTTTGCCAAAAATATAAATAATGAATACAATTATAAAAATACAAAATATTCAACGGGTTTTTGAAGTCGGCGACGAAAAAGTACATGCGCTTAAAGGTATTTCGTTTGAAGTGACCGAAGGCGAATTTGTCAGCATCATGGGAACAAGCGGTAGTGGAAAATCAACGCTATTGAACATACTGGGCTGCCTCGACCGTCCCACGGCAGGTGAATACCTAATTGACAATATTTCAGTTAAGGAACGTTCGGAAGATGAATTATCGACTCTGCGCAACCGTAAAATCGGCTTTGTTTTCCAAAACTACAGCCTTCTTCCGCGTACAACGGCGCTGGAACAGGTGGAGCTTCCGTTGCTATACAACAACACGGTATCGGACAAACAGCGTCGCGAACGCGCGGAACAGGCTTTAGAACAAGTGGGATTGAAAGACCGTATGCGCCATACGCCGAACCAAATGTCAGGAGGTCAGCAACAACGAGTCGCCATTGCCCGCGCCCTCGCGGGCGACCCTGTCATGCTGCTCGCCGACGAAGCCACAGGAAACCTGGATACACAAACCTCTTACGAGATAATGTGCCTGTTTCAAGAACTTCACGACAAGGGAAAAAGCATTGTCTTTGTCACTCATGAGCCGGATATTGCCTCTTTTACCGAACGTACAATTCTATTGCATGACGGTCTCATCGTGAAAGACGGAAAGGTTGAAACCCAATCTGCCCGTCAAATGCTGGAGGCAATGATGGTATGAAAGACCGTATCCTCAAAGCGTATTTTTTCAATCTCATTCGTCTTCACGAATAGAGAGATTTAGAAACGTAGAATGAAAGATTAAAAATTAGAAATGTATGAAAATCACTAATCTGATAAAAATAGCTTGGAAAGCCTTGTTGCTGAATAAAAAACGAGCCATGTTGACGATGCTGGGCATCATCATCGGCATCTCTTCTGTGGTGCTTATGGTCAGCATCGGACAAAGTTCCACGACGATTATCAGTAATCAGTTTTCCGGGTTGGGCACCAATCTGATTATGGTCAGTAATGTCAGGAAAGATGTGATGGGTGTCACACTTGGCACGGAGAATATGAAAAACATGAAACTGAAAGATGTTGACGCCATTCGTAAACGGGCGCGTCATATCACAAAAGTAACGCCCTGCGTAACCGCCATGGAACAAATAGTGAGCGGTTCGCGCAACTGTCCCGGTATTATGATGGGGGCGAACATCGATTATTTGGATATTTCCAATTCCAAGATTGAAAAAGGACGCGTTTTTACCATACAGGAAGAGGAAACGGCAGCCAAGGTGTGTCTGCTTGGACAAACAGTGATAAAAACGCTTTTCCCGAATGGCGAAAATCCGGTGGGAAAAGAAGTTCGTTTCGGCAAGATGCCTATGACCGTTATAGGAACCATCGCTGAAAAAGGAAAAAACATGACCGGCGACGATTACGATGATATTATCATAGCGCCCTATACTACTGTGCAAAAACGCTTGCTGAATATTGATTATATCCACATGATTATGGCTTCGGCAACATCAGAAGAAGATTCCGAAGTAGCGGTTGAAGAGGTGAAATCCATCATGTTGCAAACGCATAAAATCAAATCCGACGGCGATCCCGATTTTGAAGTGAATTCTCTTACTCAAATGCTGAATATTATGGGTACGATTATGGCTATTCTCTCGGCGTTTTTGGTTGCCATAGCCGCCATATCGTTGATTGTGGGTGGTATCGGCATCATGAATATCATGTATGTAACCGTTACTGAACGGACACGCGAAATTGGGTTGAGGCGTTCGTTAGGCGCGAAAAACAAAGATATACTCCGCCAATTCCTACTTGAGAGCGCGATGCTAAGTTTGGCAGGCGGCATCATCGGCATTATTGTGGGGCTTTTGTTATCGGCTTTGGTGTTATTCGCGTTTGAAATGGGCTTTATGGTCAGCATTACCGCTGTGGTGGTTTCGTTTATAGTATGCGCGACAATCGGCATCTTTTTCGGATGGTATCCTGCAAAAAAAGCGGCGGCGCTTGATCCTATCACGGCGTTAAGGTATGAATAACTAATGGTTAGTAATGATTTATGTGTTGTTTGTCGCTTTGCGCCACTCACTACCGGCTATTGACCGACAAGAACCGCTTCGCGAAAACCGCCCCTCTTTTGGAGGGGTTGAGACAGTGGCTTATTTCTTACATATATTGGTGAAGATGCACCACTTGCATGCCTCGCCGGTCGGCGTTTGAGAGAACGGTACATCCGGGTCGAATATCTCCTCCAGACATGTGTCGAAGTATGTCTTAAACTCTTCCCTATATTCGGAGAAGTCCGCTATATGTTGTTCATTTTTACCGTATTTGGTTATGACATCCGGATTAAAGTTGTGGTCGAACAGGTTACGCAAGTAATAGATTCCCGGGGCAAGTATTTTGTCGGGATGCTCCAGCAGATAAAGATGAGAATACATAAACACCTGCATCACGGCTTTAGGGCGATCTTTGAGTTCTTTATCAAACAGGTCTTTCATTTCCTTATAACGAAGAACGCCCTTACCCGTCTTATAGTCAATGATACGGGTATGTCCTCCAACCTCGTCCACACGGTCGATAATCCCTTTGAGCGATACCACCTTCCCCGAAGGGAGGGGATAACCGAGCTTTATCCGCTCTTCCGAGTCGATATATATAAAAGGCGTCAGCTTAGCATCCGTGGCGAGCACTTGCTTTATGTACTTGCGCAGCACTTCTCCGGTCAAATAGTTCTGACCTGTCAAGTGTTTGACCTTCTCGCTTCGGAAGTAGTTTACGGCGAATGACCGCTCTATTTTTTCGGTCAACAGCAAATCATCCTTTCTTATCCGACGCAGCAGATCCGCCGTTATCATTTTGCCCTTGAACGGCTCGTACAGCCATTCCATAATAGAGTGAAAAATAGTACCGAACATACTGGCTTCTACCGTTTCAGCCACTTCATCCTCCTCCGCCATATTTTCGATGGTCGAAAAATAGAACTGCAACGGGCAATTCAGATATGTATTAATAGAGCTGGCGGACAACCGTTTATCTCCTCCTTGAAGAAACGCGCCCATCCTCTCCATTATCTGAGGCGTTTTCGGAATCAAGATAGCAGGACTTTTCGTTGACGACACTTTATATACAGCTAATTTTTCTCTTATATCGAAACTATTGGCATACAGATGTTTCAACTGGCTGAAATAACGGCTGACCTCGCCCGATTGCAAACCTTCGGCGCGGGTATCGTAAAGCAGGTAAATCCGCTTGGCACGGTTTATCAGCCGGTAGAAATGATAGGCGAAAATACTATCCTGATGTTCGTATGTAGGCATTTCAAAACCTTTGCGCAGGTTGTAAGGAATAAATGAACCTGCCGCCTTCTTCAATGGGAAGACGCCCTCATTCATCGAAAGGATAATAATATTGTCGAAATCCAAAGCACGGGTTTCCAGCACGCCCATAATCTGCAACCCGGATAATGGTTCGCCACTAAAGGGGACGCTAATTCCTATGATGAGCTTCTTCAAGAGCTTGAAATAAGTATCCGTGGACATTTCGAGCGACAGGTTTCGGAGCGACTCGTCCATCTTGTTTATCGTTTTATAGTATTCAACGATAAACTCGCCCTCAATGTCTATCGAGCGTACATTTATATCATCCTCCCCTTCAGTTTTCCCTTTGACGGATAAGGAAACCTTTAGTGAAGCCAGTATATCCCTTAAATAACCGGGTATATCCTGCCAATTGACCAACGGCCTGAATATGAGTGAAAGTAAAGGATGCGCCTGCAAATCGTTAACCGACACAATGACTTTATTGTATCGCAGGATGTCTTGCCGCGCCTGTTTCGCCTTATCTCCGGCTATATTTGTTATATAGCGGTGATTGAGTATAGCCATAACAGGCTTGTAATAAAATCCGGCATAGTTTTCCGACCGACGGATATTTCGTTGCAGTTCAAAGATATGCTCCATCAATCCCGACACAGAGCTATTTTTCAGATTATAGCCCATCGTTACGTTTATCTTGTCTATCTCCTCGGGAATGGAGTACAACGCAGGCAACAGCAAGTTCTCATCGGGCAGCACCAACGCCGTGCTCATAACTTGGTCTGATGACGCCATCAACTTTTCGTCCAGCAACGACTGTATAATGGTATGCACATATTTGGTTTGTCCCACCGACGAAGGAATACCGATGGCTTCCACAACAGGCGGTTCCATTCCTAATTCTTCGGGCGTCAGCGTCAATTGGGAAGGAAACCGCATCCGGTTATTATCCATGAAAAACGAAGCCTTATTCTGAGGATCGCGTACCAACGGAGAGGAATAATCCCAGTAAAAATCAGCAACGCCCCTCTTCTGTAAATAGATTAGCAGCGCCTCTTCCGACTTGCTGTGCCCGTTCAATCCGATAAAGACAATCTTCCCGAAGGGTAGTTCATAATCCGAATCCTTTGACAGGCGGTCTATCACATCCCTGAAAATCATACCTTCGTAGGCTTGCCCTCTTTGCTTTAATACCGTATGCAGCGATGTATATAATTGGAAAAGAACCTTCCACATCTCCAGAAAGTCTTTCTTCTTATCATTTTCGCCCACCGGCAGGAAGTTAGACCAGAACCGACGGATAGCTTCTATCTGGGATTCGGACAGGAAGCCGAAACCGGCGTCTATCTCTTTCAAATCCTTAATGTTGCGAAATAGCTGTCGCGCGTCCACCAATGACTTATCCACATCGTCAAAGTCGTTGAGCAGCATTTCGCCCCAATAGAGGAACTCGTCGAAAGTTTCGGTGGATTCGCTTATTTGCTTGTAAATATCAAAGAGGATGAAAAGCATCTCTATACGATCGGCTTTTTTATACAGGCTCAGTCTCTCGAAGAGGTCGCTGATTGTCAGTATCTCCGGAGAGAAAATAGGTTTCCCTGCGATTTGGGATAAGTAATGCTGGAAAAATATCCCTGCCCTCCGATTGGGAAAGACAAAGGTATAACGACTTATCTTCTGTCCGTAAGCCTTGTAATACGCTTGAGCGACATTATATAAAAAAGGGATCATCTATTAGCTGCGATTTTTATTACATTTACAAATGTAGCAAAAATACCGTTTCATTGCTCCCCCCAAAAAAAGAAAGACCATCAAAGTACATTGATGACCTTTCTGAAAATTTATATTAATGTGTTACGCAGGTCTATTATTATATCGCTTCCTTATCCTTATCGTAACTCTTTTTGAGTGATTTCAGTTTCGCCGCATTCGCGTCATTAAGTTTCATACCACCTCTTTCTCCTTTGGAGAATTTGTGTACAGGAGCATTTTTCCACATATCTTTCAGTTTGGCTTGCTGTTCGGGAGTATATACATTATTTAGAGCCTCGCGATGCTGAAGAGCTAATTCTTTGCTTTTCACTTTATATTCCTCAGTCAATGCCTTGATTTTTTGTTTTTGATCGTCAGTCAGGTTCAAACCTTTCAAGCCGCCAACCGGCGGAGTCGCCATCTGCTTTTTATTACCTTGCATTTTTCCACGCATACTCACTTCTCTTTGTCTTTGAGTTTGCAGTTCTTTCAGTTTGGCTTGTTGCTCAGGAGTCAAAACGCCATTGATAGCGTCAAGATATACTTTTCTCAT
>JAISKQ010000169.1 GCA_031260865.1 Prevotella sp. | reverse complement strand
TTAATAAACGAATTATTATGAACAACTCGGTAAAAAACAAGAAAACACTATCAAAGAAAATTCTTTGTTTGTTGGCTATCGGACTAATAGGCTCGTCCATAGGAAATGGTTATGCGAGCGGTGCAAAAACGCACACCGATGGTATTATGGAACAAGTGCAGACAAGAATTACAGTAAAGGGGAAAATTATAGACACTAAAGGTGAGCCGCTTGTCGGTGTAAGTGTGGCTATAAAAGGCACAACCCAGGGAACCATGTCGGATGACGGGGGAAATTATACCCTCAGCGCCAACGCGGGAGTTACATTAGTTTATTCATACATCGGGTACAAGCAGCAATCGCATGTCGTTAGAGATGACGCGACGCTCAACATCACGCTGCAGGAAGAATCCAATCTGATGGACGAAGTAGTGGTCGTGGGTTATGGTACTCAGAAAAAAGAAAACCTGACAGGCGCTGTATCCTCTGTTGATGTAGGCAAGACATTAGAAGGTCGTGCTATTGCCGATGCCGGACGTGGATTGCAGGGAACGACGCCGGGGTTATCCATCGTTATACCAAGTGGTGAGGTGGGGTCTGACCCAACCATTAGGATTCGTGGTCAGTTTGCCTCTATCATTGGAGGTGCTTCTCCGCTTATCTTACTTGATAACGTGGAAATTCCAAGTATCACTTTGATTAATCCGGATGACATAGAGTCTATTTCGGTTCTGAAAGATGCCGCTTCATCTTCCATTTATGGATCAAAGGCTGCTTTCGGGGTTATCTTGATTACCTCTAAAAAGGGATCTAAGACAGACAATACCCATGTCACTTATTCAGGAAACGTATCTTGGCAAAATCCTTCCAAACGATATGAGATGGGAGGCGTGGAAGCGATGGAATATGCTTGGATTGCAGCGAAGAACAATAATCCGGGGACAGTTCGCGTAGGTGCTTTTTATATTGTTGACGATGAAGTTATAGCGAAGGCTAAGGAATGGCAGCAAAACTACGGCGGTAAACTTGGCGTGAACGATCCTACGGTGTATGGGCGCGACTGGTACTCGGACGGCTCTTATAAATATGGATTACGTACTTACGATCCGTTTGACTATATGATCAAAGAATGGGCGCCGACACAAAACCACAATGTTTCCGTAAACGGCAGGGCAGGCAGGACTACTTTCAATATAGGATTAAACTACTTGGATCAAAGCGGGATGAACAAAGCGGCTAAAAAAGACAAGTTTTCACGTTATACCGCTTCGGTAAGAGTGAATACAGAACTGAATAAGCATGTTTCCATCAATGCGGGATCCATGTACACAAAACGTGAGAAATCTTTTCCATATCAAACGCGCGGGGCTATCGACCCGTGGTATTATTTGTATCGTTGGGGACCTCAATATCCGTTAGGCGCGGATGATCGCGGTCTTCCGATAAGAAGTCCTGCCTCGGAATTTAGCGCGGCTAATACGGCGACATACGACTGGGCTTATTCCAGCTTTAATATTGGAACGGTAATTACATTTACCAAAGATTGGACTTTTAACTTTGATTATACCTACGGTAACCAGGAATTTAGAGACTTCTGGCCGGGTACGCGTTTTACAGCCGGAAATTCATGGACTGCGCCTGTTCCTCGTAACGATGCCAACGGAGCTCCTGTCTATGTGAACAATAAAGGCGAAGTGGTGAGCGCGGGAACAAGCGGTGCTATCAGGGCTTACGATTTAGACTACGTGACATACACTACAGCCGCAGATTATCCGAATGATATACGCACGAATGTAAGCCACATGCAGCGAAATACGTTCAATGCTTATACAACTTACAATTTGAAATTGAATCCGGATAATGTGTTTAAATTTATGCTCGGTATGACTAGGGTTACTTCATCGACAAGAAGTGAATACGCGCAGATAGATGAAGTGACTGATATAAACAATCCTCAATTCAACTTTACGAAAGGCGAACAATATGCAGGTGGTAATTTCGACTGGGAATCGCAACTCGGGTACTTTGGACGTATCAATTACGCGTTCAAAGATCGTTATTTGGTTGAAGCCAATTTGCGTCACGATGGGTCTTCTAAATTCCCTATCGGATTGAAATGGCGATGGTTTCCATCTTTCTCCGCAGGATGGCGCGTCAGTGAAGAAGCTTTTATGGGATGGGCTAAACCGGTTCTAAGCACATTGAAATTCAGAGGTTCGTATGGTATTATTGGTGATCAAACAGTTCCGGGGTCAATGTATATAGCTACCATGGCTTCCGGTCAGATAAGTTGGTTGGATCCTTCAGGAACAAACCAATTGTATGTAGGTTATCCTTCGGCTATCGCTTCCGACATTACATGGCAGGATATAAAAACAACTGATTTAGGATTCGACCTCCGTGTCCTTAACAGCGAAATCGGTCTTACGTTCGATTGGTATCAACGCGATACAAAAAATATGATTGTGCCGGCTGAAAATGTTACCACAACTTATGGTATCGGTGCCCCGCAAGGTAACTTTGGTAATTTGCGCACTAAAGGATGGGAAATTAGTGTGGATTTTAACCACCGGTTTGAAAACGGGCTTGCCATTAATGGCATGTTCACTTTTTCCGATGCGAAAACAATTATTACCGAATATGGACAAGGACGTGTTGTATCGGGTTGGTATAATGGTAAAACTTATGGTGAAATATGGGGATACCGCACAGATCGTTTGTATCAATATTCGGATTTTGAACTTGACGCTGCCGGTAATTTACAATTGATTACGTTGACTGATGCTAACGGTAAGCTAAACGCGGGTAAATCGGCTTATAAACTAAAAGGGGATAACCCTGTCTATCAGGCAAATTTGCAAAGTGGAAATTTCTATTTCCAACCGGGTGACGTGAAATTCAAAGATTTGGATGGCGATGGACAGATTTCCACGGGAGATAATACTGTGGAAAATCCGGGCGATAGGGAAGTTATAGGAAATACTACGCCGCGTTACGAATACGGTTTCCGTTTGGGCGCCGATTATAAAGGCTTCGACTTTTCCGTGTTCTTCCAAGGTGTAGGAAAACGAGATATGTGGGGTAGCTCATCGTTGACGCTCGCCGGATTTAATCCCGCGGACGGCGCTATAGCCAAGACGCTTTGCACGGATTACTGGACATTGGAAAATACCGATGCGTTTTATCCGCGCCCTTGGCCGCAAGCTAACAATACAGATGCCTTCAATATGATACCGCAAGACCGTTATCTTTTGAATATGGCTTATCTGCGTCTGAAAAATATTACGCTGGGATATACGCTACCGAGAAAATTAACGTCAAAGGCATGGATTGAGAAAGCCCGTTTTTATGTATCGGCTGAAAATTTATATACATGGGATCATCTGAACGGATTGCCTGTTGATCCGGAAGTAATTCCTGGACGATCAATGTTTGCTACAAGCGGCGATAACTATGGTAGTGGTCGCGCCGGTATCGGTGTTCCTACTTTCAAAAACATTTCTATTGGCGTTCAGTTAAATTTCTAAAATTCTACAATGATGAAAAAAATAATATATCTTATTTTATCTGTCTTTGCACTTTCTTTTATAGGGTGCGATGACAGTGTTCTTGATCGTTTGACAAAAACATCTTATATCGATGCCGATGCTAATTTCTGGCGGGATGAAACCGATCTCCGAATGTATTGCAATGAATATTATCCTCAATATTTCACAGGATATAATTCAGGGTTCTCTCTGCCATGGACGGTATTAAGAGGCTATACGCGCAGTGATGACTTCGCGCAGGCAGGAACACAAGCGAATTTCACGAGTACAACCCCTACGAGCGGCGTTATTTCTACTATTTTGCAAGGTGCGGATTGGCGTACCGAATGGCAAGGTCAAATGTGGAATTTTGCATGGATAAGGAAATCGAATATCCTGCTTGACAGGATTGATAAAGTAACCAAACCGAATATTACCGCGGAGGCGTATAACCATTGGACAGGTATTGCCCGCTTTTTTCGCGCGTATGAATATTATCGCTTGGTTATCTCATTCGGTGATGTTCCGTATTTCGATGCTCCTGTAGATTCGGGAGATCTTCCGAATATGTATCGGGATCGGGATCCTCGCGGAGAAGTAATGGATAAAGTATATGATGATTTGGTTTACGCGATTGCTAATGTGAGAGAAAATGATGGCGCTTTAATGGTTAACAAGTATGTTGTGGCAGCCGTGGCTTCAAACATTATGTTATTTGAAGGTTCATGGGAAAAATACCATAGTATGGATCAAACGCGCGCCAAAAAATATCTTGAACTGGCTGTCAGTGCGGCAGATGTTGTGATGGGTAATAGTAACTATGCTTTTACCAGCACTTTCCATGCGCTTTTCGGCTCTTATGGATTAGCAGGTAATAAAGAAGTTATTATGTATCGGCATTACGATCAGGCGAAATTACGCCACAGTATAGCTTCTTATTCCAATGGTATCGAATTACAGGATATCGCTTGTAATTTGGAATTGGTTAAATCGTTTATTTGCAACGATGGTAAGCCTTACCAAAATTCGACTGTGACAGACGCAAATAAGTTTGATGTCGCCACTTTGGCTAAAACGCGTGACCCTCGTTTTGAATCCACTTTCTTTGATGTGGTTCGTGATCAATCTTCAACCATGATTTATGCCAATAAGTTCATAGACAGGAAAGGAACGACCTATATCAATATAGCAGGTTCTCCTCCTCCTGAATACGGCTCTAACACAAATTACAACGATGCTCCTTGCGTTCGCTTGGCGGAAGTGGTTTTGAACTGGATCGAAGCGAAACAGATATTGGCGGAAAACTTTAGCGGCGCTGCCGTGACGCAAGGCGACTTGGATAAGTCTATCAATGCTATCCGTAATCGTCCTTTGGATGCCGAAGCGATTGCCAAAGGCGTTAAAAAAACGGATCCATTACAATTAACCGCTTTACCGAACGATCCGGCACGTGATGCCGATGTATCGCCTTTGATGTGGGAAATCCGTCGTGAACGCCGTATGGAATTTGTATTTGAACATACTCGTTTACTTGACATCAAACGTTGGGGTAAAATATTGGATTACATGGATAATACAAAATATCCTGATTCTATGTTCGGTCCTTGGGTTGACTTCCCGGCAGAATTTCCGGAAGCATTAACCGGTGTTAAAGCGACGGCGAATAAGAATGTTTTAAAAGTACGTAAAGCCGACGGGACAATAGTTACTTTCGATGGAACCAATGGCGCCGATATGGTTGGTTTCTTCCAAGTGAAAAACGCTAAAGCGCGTAATGCTTTCGGTAGTGAAGTCTATCTGTCGCCGGTTCCTAAGAACTTAATACAGGACTATATAGATCATGGATTTACATTGACTCAAACCCCTGGTTGGGAAAATAAATAGTTCTATATATATTGGATTAACTATTAGGCTTTGATTTTTTTGATAAAAGGAGACATCATACATGCCGATTGTCTCCTTTTATCTTTTCACTTTGGTTAGTCCCATTATAAGTAAATACCTGTATTTAATATCGTTGTGTTTTGAAGATATAACGAACAGTTGTTGTTATATTTGGATGGTAATAAGACTGTGACCTTAAAATGAAGTGAAATGAAAAGTAAATTAATAGTATGTATCTCCATTTTGCTGGTTTCATGTTGTTCAATACATGAAATTAAAGCGCAAAGCATATCGGATAGTGTTCGTTCCGAAATAGAGAAATACCTTACCGGATTTGTAAACAGGGATGTAAAAGCATACCGGATAAGAATAGATTCTGTCGATATTAAAAAGAAAACAATCAGTTTGTTCGCCGGGATCGGCCTCTCGTATATCCCTTTTAGCCAAAGTGATGTAGAAGACATTTATACGAAGGTTAAGGCTATTCTTCCCGATGAATACAACAAGTACAAAGTAGAACTTATAACTGACACGCGAAAAATCGAAGACCTCGTTTTATTCGCCCGGGATAAAAAAGACTTGTTTGCCAATAAATTGGATAAACCCTTAGTCACAAATTTATCCAAACCATATACATCCGAAAAAGGATTACAAAACCACCATCTGGCAATGTGGCAAAGCCACGGCTGGTATTACGAACAAAAACTGGCTCGATGGGAATGGCAGCGGGCGCGTATATTTCAAACGGTGGAAGACTTATATACACAGAGTTATGTGTTGCCCTATTTGGTTCCCATGCTTGAAAATGCCGGCGCTAATGTACTGTTGCCACGGGAAAGGGACATCCAAAAAAATGAAGTGATAGTAGATAATGATAAATCTAAAGATAAATCCGTTTACAGGGAAGTGAATGGAAAAGATAACTGGACAGCCGGTTCATTAGAAGGATTTGCTAATATGAAAGAATCGTACTTGGATGGAGAAAACCCATTCCGGGCAGGCTCTTATCGGCAAGTCAGAACCACGAACCACGATAATGAAAGTGTTTGCGAATGGATTCCCGACATACCCGAAAAAGGCAGGTATGCCGTCTATATTTCATATAAGACATTGGATAATAGCGCTGATGACGCCCGATATACCGTTTATCACTTAGGCGGTAAAACCGAATTTAGCATCAATCAGAAAATGGGAGGCGGAACGTGGATATTTCTCGGCTTTTTCTCCTTCGATAAGGGTGTGAACGACAATCTAAAGGTTGTCCTTACCAACAAACGCGGCAAACAGGGACGCGTTGTCACCGCCGATGCCGTTAAGATAGGAGGGGGGATGGGTAATATTGCCCGTTTGCCTCACCCCGACGGCATTGTTACCGATAATACCAAAAGCTCGGAATCCATTGACGCCGACAATACAACAAAACTGCCATCCATAGGCTACCATCCGGAAATAAGCGGCTATCCGCGCTATGCGGAAGGCTCAAGATATTGGCTGCAATGGGCTGGTGTTCCGGATAGTATCTACAATAAGAGTGAAAGCAAAAATGATTATACGGATGATTATCAAAGCCGGGGCTTTTGGGTGAACTATCTGGCAGGTGGTTCTTCTGTTTTGCCTAAGAAGGGTGGTTTGAATATCCCGGTTGACTTGGCGATGGCTTTTCATTCCGACGCGGGGACAACGTATAATGACTCTATAATTGGGACATTAGGCATTTACATGACTCACTATAATGACGAGAAGTTTGAAAATGGGAAAAGCCGTTGGGCATCCCGCGACCTGACCAATATTATCATGGATGAGATCGTTAAGGATGTTCGTTCGGATTATGAACCTGACTGGACGCGCCGGCATCTGTGGAACAGATCGTATAGCGAAGCCCGTGTGCCGAATGTGCCTACGATGCTTCTGGAATTGTTATCGCATCAGAACTTCGCGGATATGAAATACGGACTTGACCCGCGTTTCAGGTTTACAGTCAGCAGGGCTATTTATAAAGGAATGCTGAAATTCGTGTCTCATCAATATGGGTATCGTTATGTTGTACAGCCATTACCTGTAAAGTCCTTCGGCGCGGAATTTTCAGGAGATACCCAAGTGAATCTCAGTTGGGTTCCTGTGGAAGATTCTATTGAGCCGACAGCCCAACCCGATAAGTACATTGTTTATACGCGTATTGGCAATGGCGATTTTGATAACGGGCAGGCGGTGTACAATACAAATGTTACCTTGCCGGTTGAGAAGGATAAGATGTATAGCTTCAAAATAACGGCGGCGAATGACGGGGGTGAGAGTTTCCCTTCCGAAATCCTTTCTGTCTGCCGGAAATCGGATGAGAAAGGGTTAGTGTTGATTGTAAACGGCTTCGACCGCCTGTCCGCGCCATATAGCTTTGCGTCCACAGATAGTATAGGCGGGTTTGTAGACTTTATCGATCATGGTGTACCGGATAAAGTAGAGTATAACTATATTGGTAGCCAGTATGAATTTCGTCGCGTAATACCGTGGATGGACGATGACGCGGCAGGATTCGGCGCGAGCAATGCTAATTTCGAGACTACGGTTATAGCAGGGAACACATTCGACTTTCCGGCGGTACATGGAGCCGCGATAGCCGACGCAGGCTATTCTTTTGTCTCTTCGAGCCGGGATGCGATATTAGAAGGTAATGTGAATCTGAATTCTTATCGGCTGGTTGACCTTATCTTGGGTAAACAAAAGCAAACCAAAATAGGGAGGGGAGTACATCCTGCTAAGTTTAAAACATTTACAAAAGAGTTTCA
>JAISKQ010000168.1 GCA_031260865.1 Prevotella sp. | reverse complement strand
CTGCACGCTGATATTGGTCGCGTCTAATTTAGAGGCGAGAGTGACTTTTTCCGACAGGTCTTGTTTTTGTTGCGCCACCTCGCTCAGGGTTTTGGACGTTGCCTGATATTTATTGGTTATTTCCTGCTTTTCCTGTCTCAATTGTTCATTCGCGCGGTTTAGCGAATCTATTTGAACGACGTATGATTTGAGTACTTGCCGCAAGGTCGCTAATTCTTTATTCAGGCGGGATATCTCCATTTTATTTTCAGCCTTTACAGTCTTTAGTTCTTCCAGCAACCGTTGGACTTTTGTTTGTTCGTTGGTTAATTTCTGCAGCAGGGAGTCGTTCTTTATATTTAATTTGAAACCTTCATATTGTATCGAAAGGTTTTCGTATTCGTCTTCCAATTGTTGCTTATTCAGGTTACTCTCTTCTTGTAATTCCTGAATACGGGTTGTTTGGTTAAAAATAAAGTACCCTGCTATTCCCATGCCTATGATGAGCATAGCGATTATTCCAATGAATATTTTAGAATTGCTCTTTTTTGGTGTGTCCATAATTTATAAAAAATCTGCGACCACAAATATAGAAGATTTAAACAGATTGAACAAAAGGATTATAATCTTTCGCTTTTTTTAATAATTCTAAATATTTTTGAGGCGCAAAATCTTCTTTATTTCAGAATAAGCATGTACATTTGTTAGATTTTAAAGCGGTATTGAATAGTATTCGTATATATGTGGTGACAAAAATAAAGAATTAATTATTAATATAAATCAAATTATTATGTCTAAAGTAACAGTAGTAGGCGCCGGTAATGTGGGGGCTACATGTGCAAACGTACTTGCATTTAATGAAGTGGCAGATGAAGTAGTAATGCTTGATGTGAAAGAAGGAGTATCGGAAGGTAAAGCTATCGATATGAACCAGACAGTACAATTATTAGGCTTTGATACCTGTGTCAAGGGTGTGACCAATGATTATGCTGCTACGGCAAACTCTGATGTTGTTGTTATCACTTCGGGTATTCCCCGCAAACCGGGTATGACTCGCGAAGAGTTGATAGGCGTTAATGCCGGTATCGTGAAAAGCGTTGCCGAAAATATCCTTAAATATTCACCAAACGCTGTGCTTGTCATCATATCCAACCCAATGGACACAATGACTTATCTTGCCTCTAAAGTGACCGGCTTGCCTAAGCATCGCATTGTAGGTATGGGTGGAGCATTAGACAGTTCCCGCTTTAAATTCTATTTAAGCGAAGCTTTGGGTTGCAATCCGAATGAAGTGGAAGGTATGGTAATCGGCGGACATGGCGACACAACGATGATTCCGATTACTCGTTTGGCTACATACAAAGGTATCCCTGTTTCGGAACTATTAACGAAAGAAGCTTTGGATAAAGTGGTGGCTGACACAATGGTCGGCGGAGCTACTCTTACCGGCTTGCTTGGAACATCCGCATGGTATGCGCCGGGAGCGGCGGGAGCGTATGTTGTGGAATCTATTCTTCACGATCAAAAGAAAGTTGTGCCATGTTGCGTATCCCTTGAAGGTGAATATGGACAAGAAGATATTTGTATCGGAGTGCCTGTGGTTTTAGGTAAAAAAGGATGGGAAAAGATTATCGACCTGAAATTAACAGCGGACGAAAAAGAAAAATTTGAAGCTTCCGCGGTTGCTGTTCATAAAACAAATGCTGTCTTGAAAGAAATAAAGGCTATCTAATACGCGTTAAAACCTTTGTTTTATAGCGATAAAAGCCTCATTTTCACGTAATAAAAAATGAGGCTTTTACCTTAATGTCTAATCTGTATTTTTCACGATTTAACAATAGATCTAAAAACTTCAAATTCAAGTGGGAGTAACTGTGTTTATTCTTAGAGATTAATATAAAAAAAAACGTAGAACCATGAAATTATCTTATATAGCAATAACGCTAATCATTTTAGCATCAAGTGTTTCCTGTCAACAGAAGCCAAAAGAGGTGCAAATCCCCGAATATATTACGGAAGAAATAAAACAAATATCATCAACGCCCGATAGTTTATTGACATCAGAACAAATTAAAATAAAAAGTGATGTGTTCGATATTCTGAAAGCATCTCTAAAAATAGAGAACAATAAATTAGTTAATAAATCAACTCCGGAAAATTTTGAAAAACGGGGACTATCGAAGTATTATTATTATGTTTTAGAAAAAAATATTGAGGAAGTTAATAATAGCGTTAATAACAGCGAATTCGGTTACAAAAATATTGAAGAAGTATATGATGATATGCTGAAAGCTTACGATCAACGACCAAAAGAGAACAAAGAGTAATCCATCTTCTTAGTTAGCTATAAAAAGAGGCTGTCTCAACATTGTGAGACAGCCTCTTATCGTTAATCAGCTTGCTAATATATATATAAACTAAAAAAGAGTACTGATTTATTTATTTTCTCATTTGAAATAACCGGCGTCCAAAGAACTGAATTTTAGTTCGTCAGCCTTACGGACGCGGACACTGATATTTTCCCACTGAGTAGGCCATCCGCCTAATACCGCGCCTAATCTTACCAATCGGAATGAATGAGCGCCTTTTGCCAAAGCGACGGAACTGTCGCTACGCGAAAATCGAGGAGCCGTTCCGTGATTATCTTTCTCGTTGGAGATAAGCAATTTGCCGTCAATCCATAATTCGTGATCGGTCGAAAAATAATATACAGCGTCTTCCGGTACTGTTATATAGCCCGTAAGATTTGTAGAATAAAAATCATCCGCGTTTGGTTCCGAATATCCGTTTATCCGGTGTGTGGAATT
>JAISKQ010000134.1 GCA_031260865.1 Prevotella sp. | reverse complement strand
CTGATTATCACGGCTATATTCGGAGCAAGCGCACTGAACGACTTAGCGACGAGCGCCATATTCAACATCCTGTTCTTTGCCTTGTTAGTCGTGTTCGCCGTATCGTTCTTTGGCGCGTTTGAACTGGTTTTACCTTCCTCCTGGACGAATAAGATGGATCAGAAGGCTGATTCCACCACCGGGATTATCAGTATCTTCTTCATGGCGTTCACACTGGCTTTAGTCTCGTTCTCCTGCACAGGACCTATCATCGGGACGCTGTTGGTTCAGGCGGCGGGTTCGGGCAATATCATAGCTCCCGCGATCGGAATGTTTGGCTTTGCCGTGGCGTTGGCCATACCGTTTTCCTTATTCGCGATCTTCCCTTCTTGGCTGGAAAGTATGCCTAAGTCGGGCGGATGGCTCAATTCGGTGAAGGTCGTGTTAGGATTCCTCGAACTGGCTCTCGCCTTGAAATTCCTGTCTGTCGCCGACCTTGCCTACGGCTGGAGGATATTAGACAGGGAAGTGTTCCTTGTCCTCTGGATTGTGATCTTTATATTGCTGGGTATATACCTGTTGGGTAAACTAAAACTACCTCACGACAGCGACTTAAAGCATGTGTCGGTTCCCCGTTTGTTCCTTGCCATCATATCTTTCGCCTTTGCCATATATATGATTCCGGGATTATGGGGCGCGCCTTTGAAAGCAATCAGCGCGTTCTCCCCTCCGTTGAAAACCCAGGATTTCAACCTGTACAAGGGAGAAGTCCACGCGAAGTTTGACGATTACGAGGCAGGTATGGACTATGCCCGAAAAAACAATAAGCCTGTGATGATAGACTTCTCGGGGTATGGATGCGTAAACTGCCGGAAGATGGAAGCAGCCGTATGGACGGACGCTCATGTGAAGCAGATTCTGGAAAATGATTATGTGCTGATTACCTTAATGGTGGACGATAAGAAAAGCTTGCCGGAAGTCATTGAAGTTCAGGAAAACGGCAAGACGTCTAAACTGAAGACCATAGGGGATAAATGGAGCTATCTGCAACGTCACAAGTTCGGCACAAACTCTCAACCCTATTATGTTTTGCTGGATGACACGGGCAATCCGATTGGTCCATTTTATGTATATAAAGAAAATCTGCCGGAATATATTGATTTTCTGAATATTGGTCTTAATAACTTTAAAAACAAGGAATGAGCCTGCTAAAAAGCTCATAAATCCACTCTAATTAACCTTTTACAAATTATTATTATAAATCCGAGTAGGTGAAGGAGGCTGCCTCATAAGTTGAGGCAGCTTTATTGTATTATCAGAGTGAGGGTTGGTATACTTTTTTTTGCTAACTCTAATGTTCATAACACTGATTGTTGCCAACGTTCTTGCTAACATTTTTGACGATTTCTCCTACTTAGTCACAAATTAGGAGAAGTTATTCTTAACCCTATTCGCATCTCGAAGTTTCAAAAAGTTTACATGGATTTTGTGTCAGCTTTTTCGCTCTCGGATATACAAAATAAGAGCAATGTGAGTTTATTACGCTTGGTCGGTAGCTTGTGTGTTTTCCGATCTCCTCCCCTCAATCATTCTGATACGGAATATTCTTATATTCGCATACCTCTAATATTTTGCTCTTTACCGTTTTCACATCATCATATCGCAGGCTGGAGAGGTCGAGTTTCCGGTGTTTTTGCCCGCCATCAATGGAGAGCGCGACATAGCTTACGCCGATATTCACGCCGCTGACACTCGTCCAGGCTATCGCCGACTTATTTTGTTTCGGCATGTTGGGCTTGATCGCGTTGCTGTCAATCGATAATGTGGCGCCGGATAGCCACAATGTATTGCCAAGTATAAGCATGACGGCTAAAACAAACCCGATGAGTGCGCAATAGAAGAGAACGCCATAGCGTCCGGCAACTCCTTCGATGATACTGAAATATAGCGTAAATCCGGCTAAATAAACTCCTGTGACGATATTGGCTATTCTTTTATTTTCGGATATTCCATTGTAATTGATAATAAGTTCTTCCATCGCTATTTTGTTTAATTTGTTAAGAAACTGCTTAAGTTTCTAATACAAAGATGCGAAATTATACATGAATAATAGCATCTTGTTGAGAAAAAGCTGATGCGTAAAGGGGGCTTATTGTTTCTTTTAAAGCTTATACTTTAATTCGGTTTAATCTAAAGAAATAACTATCTTTGCGGCAGAAAAAAATATTGCAACGGACGTGGTTATGGAATACAATTTTAAAGAAATAGAAAAACGCTGGAATCAATACTGGATTGATAACAAAACTTATAAAGTAACAGAGAATAAAGATAAACCAAAATACTATGTTCTCGATATGTTTCCTTATCCTTCGGGGGCGGGCTTGCATGTGGGACATCCTCTCGGATATATCGCGTCCGATATATTTGCCCGGTATAAAAGGTTGAAAGGCTTTAATGTGCTTCATCCGATGGGCTATGATGCGTACGGGCTTCCCGCCGAACAGTACGCGATACAGACAGGGCAACATCCCGCTATCACTACCGATCAGAATATTAAGCGTTATCGCGAACAATTGGACAAGATAGGCTTCTCTTTCGATTGGAGCCGGGAAGTAAAAACCAGTGATCCTGAATATTACCGTTGGACACAATGGGCGTTTATCCGAATGTTCAACAGCTATTATTGTTACGACGCTAAACAGGCGCGTCCTGTCAGCGAGCTGGTTGAAGCTTTTGAACAAATCGGCACGGAAGGTTTGAACGTTGCCCGCGGCGAGGATTTGACATTCACCGCGGAGGAATGGAAGGCATATCCGGAAAAGAAGAAACAGGAAACATTACTTAATTACCGTATCGCTTACCGCAGCGACACTACCGTCAACTGGTGCGCGGCTTTAGGCACAGTATTGGCTAACGATGAAGTTATAAACGGTCTGTCGGAACGTGGCGGTTATCCGGTAGAGCAACGCCTGATGCGTCAATGGAGTTTGCGCGTGTCGGCTTATGCCCAACGTTTGTTGGATGGACTTGATAAAATAGATTGGAGCGATTCGATCAAAGAAACGCAACGCAACTGGATAGGCAAGAGCGAAGGCGCGGAAATGCGCTTCAAAGTGAGAAACTCGGCTTTAGAGGAGCTGATTATCTTCACCACCCGCGCCGATACGATTTTTGGCGTGACCTTTATGGTGCTTGCCCCTGAAAGCGAATATGTGTATCAGATAACCACCGCCGAACAGAAAGCGGAAGTGGATGAATATCTTGCCGCAACCAAAAAGAGAACAGAGCGCGACCGTATCGCCGACCGGCGTGTGACCGGCGTATTCACCGGTTCGTATGCTGTCAATCCGTTGAACGGAGAAGAAATTCCTATTTGGATTTCCGATTATGTGCTTGCCGGATATGGCACAGGCGCCATTATGGCTGTACCTGCGCACGACAGCCGTGACTATGCTTTTGCCAAGCATTTCAACCTGCCCATTATACCGTTGATAGAAGGTTGCGATGTGTCGGAAGAAAGTTTCGACGCCAAAGAAGGTATCATGATAAATTCGGGTTTCCTGAACGGATTGACTGTAAAAGAAGCGATTAAGAAAACAAAAGAATATGTGGAAGAAAATGGGCTGGGACGCGTAAAAGTAAATTACCGCCTGCGCGACGCCATTTTCTCCCGTCAACGCTATTGGGGCGAACCCTTCCCTGTGTATTATAAGGGTGAAATTCCTTACATGCTGCCAATGGATAAACTTCCGTTGGAATTGCCTGCCGTCGATAAGTATTTGCCGACCGAAACAGGTGAACCGCCATTGGGACGCGCCGTTAAATGGGCGTGGGACACAAAGACCGAAACAGTGGTCAGTAACGATTTGATAGACAATGAAACGATTTTCCCGCTCGAACTGAATACCATGCCGGGTTTCGCGGGTTCGTCCGCGTATTACCTGCGCTATATGGATCCACACAGCAGCGAAGGATTGGTCTCAAAGGAAAAAAACGAATACTGGCGTAATGTCGATTTATATATAGGTGGTACGGAACATGCTACCGGGCACTTGATTTACAGCCGATTTTGGGATAAATTTCTGTATGATACAGGCGTGTCTTGCGAAGACGAACCGTTCAAAAAGCTGATTAATCAGGGAATGATACAGGGGCGCAGTAATTTTGTGTACCGTATCAATGGAACAAATAAGTTCGTGTCTTTAAACCTGAAAGACCAATATGAAACTTCTGAAATCCATGCGGATGTGAATATCGTAAGCAATGATGTGCTTGATATAGATAAATTCAGAGCATGGAGACCCGAATTTAAAGATGCCGAGTTTGTGTTGGAAGACGGCAAATACGTTTGTGGTTGGGCAGTGGAAAAGATGTCGAAATCGAAGTACAATGTGGTGAACCCGGATGATGTTGTCGAAAAATACGGAGCTGACACATTGCGTATGTACGAAATGTTCCTTGGACCGTTGGAGCAATCCAAGCCTTGGGATATGAACGGCATAGACGGTGTTCACCGCTTCTTGCGCAAAATGTGGAACCTGTTCTACAAGGGCGATACATTTGCCGTGACAGACGACGCGCCGACCAAAGACGAATTGAAATCGTTGCACAAACTGATAAAGAAAGTATCCGGCGACATCGAATCGTTTTCATTCAACACGTCGGTGTCCGCCTTTATGATTTGTGTGAATGAACTGACCGCCGCTAAATGCGGCAAGAAGGCTGTATTGCAAGAATTTTTGGTGGTTCTTGCTCCTTTTGCTCCATTTATAGCAGAGGAACTTTGGCATACATTGGGTAATTCCACTTCGGTTTGCGACGCGGAATGGCCT
>JAISKQ010000100.1 GCA_031260865.1 Prevotella sp. | reverse complement strand
TCCATGATACTCCAAACACCGAAAAGATGGAGAACTTGTCCGAATTTATCCGGCGTTTCGGATATAAAATCAAGACGGACGGGACTAAAACAAATGTCTCAAAATCCATTAATCACCTGCTGGATAAAGTAAGCGGCAAACCCGAAGAAAACCTTATATCCACGATTGCCATCCGCGCCATGGCAAAAGCCATCTATTCAACGGTAAACATCGGGCATTACGGACTAGCCTTTGACTATTATACGCATTTCACCTCCCCGATCCGCCGTTATCCGGACATGATGGTACACCGCCTGTTAACCAAATATATGGATGGAGGGCGCAGCGTGAGCAAACAACTATACGAAAGCAAATGCGAACATAGTTCCAATATGGAGCAACTTGCCGCCAACGCGGAAAGGGCTTCTATCAAATACAAGCAGGTAGAATATATGTCGGACAAATTAGGTCAAATATTCGACGCCGTCATCTCCGGTGTTACCGAGTGGGGGCTATATGCCGAAATCAACGAGAACAAGTGCGAAGGCATGATTCCTATTCGCGACCTGGGCGATGACTTTTACGAGTTCGACGAAAAGAACTATTGTTTACGTGGACGCCGCAACAAACGGACATATAGCTTGGGCGCTCCTATCAAAATAAAAGTAGCAAGGGCTAATCTGGAACGGAAACAATTAGACTTCGCCTTGGTGGAAGAATAGGTCAAGGCGACAGGAGTCGCCTAACGCTTTGGGGGAAATTTCGCGAAGCGGTAAAAACCGGCGGCTATGTGTTTTTTATCCCGGCGTATGGGTAAAATAATTATTCAATATGTTGACTGAAAGGTAATACGTTATGTATAAACTCTGTCTGAAAGACAGAGTTTTCTTTCTTTTATAAGGAAATACAACATCAAGTTTTTTTCTGGCTTATGATTATATCAGCCTCTATCCTGTTTTTGTTTTTAATGCCGGGTAGAACTCTGCTCACGCGGAATAGGAATAGTAAGCAGGGGCGTGGCACGCGATGACCAAACCAAGCAATCAACATCGCTTCGCTCCATTCCTAATTCTTAATTCTCACCCTTCTCCCCCCACAGTCAATTTACTGACCAAAACGGAAGGCAAGCCTTGTCCGACCGGAACACCCTGACCGTCTTTACCGCAAGTCCATGCGCCTTCATCTATTTTCAGATTATTGCCGACCATTGTAATATCGGCGAGCGCTTTAGGTCCGTTGCCTATAATGTTGACGTCTTTTATTGGTCGCGTGAGCTTGCCGTCTTCTATCAGATAGCCCGTCTTGACGAAGAAAGTGAAATCACCCGCGCCTATCTGCACCTGCCCGTTGGTGAAGTTATCCACATATACGCCTTGCTTTACGGAAGCTATAATATCCGCTTCGGGTACGCTTCCTTCTTCCATATAGGTGACGCGCATACGTGGCAACGGAGCATAGCGGAACGATTGCCGCCGCCCGTTTCCGGTAGGGTTCACTCCATAGTGGCGGGCGCTGATGCGGTCGTGCAAGTAGCTTTCAAGGATGCCGTCCTTTACGATGTATGTCTTTTGGCTTTCGATGCCTTCGTCGTCAAAGTTAATCGCTCCGCGCGCGTTCTCTATTGTGCCGTCATCCACCACGTTTATGTTGGGCGAGCAGATCTTTTTACCCAGCTTATCGGAGAAAATGGAAATATCCTTCCTGTTGAAGTCGGCTTCGAAGGTATGCCCTATAGCTTCGTGCAAAAGGATTCCCGAACTGCCGGCTCCCATAACCACAGGCATTTCCCCGCCTTTGGGCTTTATTGCCTCGAACATCAACGAGGTTTGGGAAACCGCTTCTTTCGCCAGTGTCTCAATCAGGTCGTCATTCAGGAACTCGAAGCCTTTGCGATAAGCGCGGGAGGCATAGCCGTTTTCAATCTGTCCTCCCTGTTCCATCGTACACGAACCGTACATAATGCTCATCGGACGATAATCCCAAGTGAGAATACCCTCCGAGTTGAAGAAAAGGATATACGACGTGGAGTCGTTGAGGCTTACCGAGGCTTTGATTACCCGCGCGTCCAGCTCGAATATACGGTCGTTGAGCCTTTGCACAAACGACTTTTTATCGGCGACCGATACATCTATCCACGACTTTCGTATCTTGTAATAATTCTTGAAGCTGCTTTCTTTTATCGTTATCGGAAGGCTTGCTTTCGATGCCGACGACGCGATGCCGGCGGCTGTCCGGGCGGCTTTAAGTAGCTCTTTCACTTCTGTGTTTTCTATATACGCGTATCCGGTCTGGTCTCCGGATACGACCCTTATCCCCACTCCAAAGTCAATATTTGAAGCGGCACGGTTTACCTCGCCGTCGCGCAAAGCTATATTATTGCTGAAGGTGTGTTCAAAAAACAGGTCGGCATAGTCTCCACCTTTGCGAAGAGCTTCATTTACAACCATTATCAGGTCGTTCTCGGTAACTGAAAAATGTTGGAGTATATTTTGTTTATTCAGGTCGTTCATGATCATAATTTTACAGGAAGTCCCATTTTCTTAAATTTGTTTATCTGCCATAAAAGGAGTACCCCGGTCAATACGGTCGCAAAAAAATCGGCAAACGGCAAAGAGTACCATACCCCGTCGATTCCAAATAGGCGCGGTAGAATAAATAACGCCGGCAACAGCATCAGGAATTGGCGCGTAAGGCTCAAAAATATAGCTTTCCCTGCCATACCTATACATTGGAAGAAGTTGGTGACCACAATCTGAAAACCAACCAACGGCAGCATAACCGTAATTATGCGCAAGGCTTTGGTGGCTTCTTCGGCCAAAGCAGGCGAAGGGTTGAAAGGCTTCACTGTAATATCGGGTAATAACATTCCTATCACCAACCCGACAACACCCACGACCATTCCCACCTTTATGGTGTAATACAGCGTTTCCTTTACCCGCTCTACTCGATTGGCTCCATAGTTATAGCCTACGATGGGCTGCATACCCTGTGTAAGTCCCACCATAACCATAATGATAATCATAACGAGTGTATTCGCTATCGCGTAAGCTTCTATGGCGATGTTTCCACCGTATGTTTTCAGCTTATAATTGATGAAGAAAACGACAACGGAAGCCGCCACCTGTATAAAGAAAGGCGATAGCCCGATGCTGGCGATAGCCCACACGATTTTTGGATTTAATCCGATATTCTTTTTACGCAGGCGCAACATGCTGCTTTGGTTCATAAAATGGTGCATGACGAAGCATAAGCCTATGAACATGGATATGACGGTTGCTATCGCCGCGCCCTTGATGCCCCATTTCAGCCAAAAGATAAATATAGGCGCTATAATTATATTCGCCACCACGCCTATCAGCATGGTGTACATGGCTTTTTGGGGATAACCCGAAGCGCGCATCATGCTGTTGAAGTTGAAGCACATCGTCAGGAATATATTGCCCGGCAGGTAGTATAACAGGAACTCCTTGGCATAAGGGAATGTTTCTGCCGTCGCTCCTATCGTTTCTAATATAGGGTCGATAAACATAAAAAGGATGGTAACCAGCGTCCCTGTCAACAACAAGGTCATAAGGAAAGAGTTTCCGATGATTTTTTCCGCCGTTTCTTTGTCTCCTCTGCCCAAGCAAATGGAGATCCGACTTGCCGAACCGGCTCCGACGAGCATACCCACAGCCGCCGTTAAGTTCATAATGGGTAAGACAATGCCCAATCCTCCAATCGCATGGTCGCCAAGATCCGGTCCATTTCCGATATATATACGGTCTATGATATTGTATAACGCGTTTACCATTGTCCCTACAATGGCAGGCAAAGCATATTGCCAAAGAAGTTTACTAATTTTTTTGTTTTCTAATTCATCTATATTTGCAGTTTTCAGCATTCTATCAATCTTTTAGTAGTTTTATTAAGTAGGCGTATCGCCATCCGATAAAAGGATGTAAAGATACAAATTCAATCTTTAGTATATAATTTACACAGGATTTTTTAATATCAATTAGGGGTTAAATTGTTTTGTTGGCATGTGAAAAAATATTAGGATTGAACTATTATATGCCGCTTCGCGCCGCTAATGGCTAAAAGCTGACGGCTAATGGCTGTTTGAGTGAATATTTATTGTACATTTGTCGTTGACATATTAAGAAACTGGAGTCAAATATAAACTAAAAATCTAAACATGCAGACTAATCTTACTAAATCGGGCTTGAATCCCTCGAATTTTTCCGCCCTAATAGACGGAAAGGATGTACAATTGTATGTCCTCGCCAACAAAAACGGATTGGAAGCCGCCATTATTAATTACGGAGCAAAGATAGTGTCGTTGTGCGTACCCGACAAGGATGGCAAGCTAACCGATATCGTTCTGGGGCATAACAATATGAATGAATACCTCCATTCCGAAGAACCCTATTTCGGAGCGGTATGCGGACGCACGGGAAACCGCATTGCCAAAGGTAAATTTACTTTGGACGGCGTGACGTACCAATTGGCTGTAAACAACGGTCCAAACAACCTGCATGGTGGATTGAAAGGCTTTAACGCCGTTGTTTGGGACGCAAAGCAAATCGACAGCCAAACCTTGGAACTGAAGTACCTTTCCAAAGACGGAGAGGAAGGTTTTCCCGGAAACCTGAATGTGAAAGTAACTTACCGATTGACGGATGACAACGAATTGACTATTGATTATGAGGCTGCCACCGACAAAACAACTATTATCAACCTCACCAACCATTCATACTTCAACTTGTCGGGAGAAGGCGATGCCAGCGTAAACGACCACATACTGACAATGTACGCTTCCACCTACCTGCCCACCGACGACACCGCCATACCTTACGGCAAGCCCGAAACTGTGAAAGGGACTCCGTTCGATTTTACTTCGGCGCACACTATTGGCGAAAGGATAGAAGAAGATTTTGAACAGCTGCGTTTCGGCAAGGGTTACGACCACACGATGGTATTGGATAAGGAAGACAACGCGCTTGCTCCCGCGGTGGAATG
>JAISKQ010000305.1 GCA_031260865.1 Prevotella sp. | reverse complement strand
CGGATAAATATAAAGATACGGAAACAAAATATAAGAAAATACTGGCGGGAGTGCTGGTGGATATACAAAGAGAGATTTTTGATTATCTCAAACTCATCGATAGCGGCAAATATACGCATGACGAGTTGATAAAGATATTATATTTCCTGCAAAAAGACCTGACTATAAAGAATCCCGACACCAAATTGCTGGAAGACGCGGAACTGGTGCTTTACCTCAAGCGCAAGTTAGACCGCCCCATCCGTGTGTGCGGCATGGTAAGGAATGTGGGCGAACCGGGCGGAGGTCCTTTTTTGGCGGTAAATGCCGATGGTACTATCTCGCCGCAAATATTGGAGAGTTCGCAAATAGATATGTCCGATCCCGTGAAAAAGGAAATGTTTAAAGGCGGGACGCATTTTAATCCGGTCGATTTGGTTTGCGGTATAAAAGATTACAGGGGACGTCATTTTAACCTGAAAGACTATGTGGACAACAATACCGGCTTTATTTCGATAAAGTCCAAAAACGGTAAAGAACTGAAAGCGTTGGAATTGCCCGGGCTATGGAATGGAGCCATGTCGGACTGGAACACTATTTTTGTGGAAGTGCCGATTGAGACTTTTAATCCTGTAAAAACGATAAATGACTTATTAAGAGCGTGTCATCTCTGATTTTTGGGTAAAAATGAATAGGAGAAAAATGACAAGAAATAACAAGAAAAGACAAGAAATAAGTTAAAAAGCGGTTATTCATAAAAAAATAGCAAGAAACGTTTCATTTATAAAAAAAAGGATTATCTTTGTTCGTTGATATGAGTAGTGCAATATACACTCTATATATAGCACTCTTTACGCAAATTGAGATAAAGGTTTATTTTTACTGACTTTTATAAACTACAATATAATGAAACTTCGATTGGTACTACTTGCATTATTAATAATGCCCTTAGCGATGAAGGGTCAAACAGCAGATCCAGATCCCAAAAATACGATATTGTACTCAAAAGGTAAAATGTACGTTAAATATGGTAGCGATACGAATGGAAGTCTCAGAACTTCAACAACTTTATATATAAAAGGTTCGGCTGAATTTTCCGATGGCTCGGGTATCATCCAGTTGGGACGTACCGAATTGACAGGCGACTTTATCAACGGAAAAGACCCGGCCGCGGTCGTACCTGTATCCGATCCTGATTATGGTGAGTACCTTCATCTTTTTAGAAATCCTTCAACAATTCTTGATGGCGGCGTCGTCGCTTTTATAGGAGCGAATAACAGCCAGTACATAAAAAGAAGTTCTTCTCTTATAGAGCCTAAAGGGGCGCAGAAGAAAATAGATTATATAGCTTTCCCTACGATAAGGATAGAAAAAAAGACCGATAATTCTTACGATCCGAGGCTTGCCGGATATTTGGCGGTGGATTCTTCGGCGGCGATTATGGTCAATTACTTGTCGGCTCCGGAGGATGCTGCCAATGGAATTCTTGGTACAAATCGTTTGTCGATAGAAGGCGGATATGACGCCTCCAATACCGCTAAAATCAATATGGGGCATGCTTTAATAAAGGCTTTGGCTCCAAATACTTATACAGCAGGATATAGCCAAGTAAAATTGGACTTATATAAATATAACGCCTCGGAAGATGACGGTACATTCACTCCGGATCACAGGGCTGCCGGAGGCGCTAATACATTGCGCGTTGTTCATGAAGGCGTAACAAGAAATCTACTGTTAGGCTTTACTCCTCCGTTTCAGCAACTTGGAGGCGATTATATGTTCTATCATCCAGTGGCAGTACCTAACAACACCAGCTTTGTTTCTGGTCAAGGGATGCTTGTGGATCCTAACATTCCGATGATAGGAGGCAAAGGTTACTTTATGAGCATGGAGACCAGCGACTATGATTATCAAATTATTGATGACCGATGGGCCGCGGTCGGTATTAATCACGCGAATCGCGCCAGAGGAGGATACTTATTCTCACGTAAAATGATGATGGAGTATTTTAACGGTGGAACTCGACAAAATCTATCGAGACCGGCAGAGACAAATAATTATTTAAAAGGATTTAGTCGATATACCGTTCGCCCTACTGCTGCATCTAATCCTTTAGCCTCTGATGACTTCGGAACGAGAGTCGGAGGTTGGTCGGGTATCTCGACAGGTTGGCCTGATTATGGACGCGATAAAGTTGTATATACCGATCAAGAAACATTTAGATTAGATGGCGTTAATGTCGCTTTAACCAAAGGTTATAATTTCTTGGGAAATCCGTTTATGACGCCTATCAGTTTAAATGCTTTAGTCGGAATCCCGTATGACGGATATATTACCGCCACAACAGGCAAATACGCGCCTACCAGCGCTTGGAGTAAAGGAGATGTCGCGGGTAAGGATGATACCGATAATGAATTTGATATAAGTGAACTGTTTGGCACGAATGTTAAAGCGTCAAGTTATACTTTTGATGACGACCATAATGTTTTAAACGCGAAATATTGGGTGATAAACAGGGCATTGATAGACTTTCATCCCGATGACCAACTATTTCACATGTCAATTGACTATGATTATGTAAGTACTGACGGTACCACGCATCATACGGGAGGATCCGTAGATCCGACACATTATTTAATAGCTCCGATGCAGATGTTCTGCGTGCAGGCGTGTAGAGATTTTACGCTTACATTAAAACCTGAGTTGAGGACATTTGGTATGACTAAATTTAATAAAAGCAGCAATACTGATTATCTTTCCGACTTTTTTGTTGTCGAAGCCGCCACTTCCGATGGGGGGAACGCCGACCGTACGGCTGTGGTTCTTCGCGAAAACGCTTTAATGGCAAGTAAAGACCGATACGACGTGGTTAAAGGCATGTCGAAAACGTATCTGCAGCCAAGTGAAAGTGAGAAAGTATATCCGAGTCAGGCGGTAAATACAATATATACCCTGTCGAGCGACGGTCAATCGATGTTGGGTAACGCGGTTCCGTTCAATGTGAAGGAATTAGCTTTATATGTGACTCCTACATCGGTTCAGCAGGCGATGAGATTAAACTTTTATAACTTAGAGAATTTCACGACTGTGCCTAATGTGTGGTTGATAGACCGATACGAAAATAACAAGACGGTGAAGTTGACGCCGGGTTATGTATATGAATATACAGCAGGGCCGTCGGATTACGCGAAGTATGCGAATGATAATCGTTTCATCCTGCGCTTCTATGACACCGGCGATGACATTATAAAAGAAGACGCTCCGATCACGACTCATTACAATTCTTCCATATTATATATATTGGGATTGACGGAAGATGATATGAACAGTGATGTTAAGATATTCGATATGCAGGGTCGGTTGATAGGAAACACGAAAGTTAAGAATTATCCATCGATGGAGTATTTTAAACCGTTAAGTTTAGGTACATACATACTTAAGGTTTCAGGGAAACGAAAATTTTACACAAAATTTGTAAACTTACAAAACTAAATATATAATGCAGACTTACGAAAAATAAAACAAATGAAGACAAAACTGATTATATTTGTATTTTTGATGCTTGTCTTTGGTTTGACAAAGCCTATTGTATTATTAGCGGAAGAATCAGGTTCTATCGATCAGACCATTATATCGGGTCAGATGCCTTCCGCGGCTACATTATCCAGTATAGGGAAAACATCGACTGGAGCAAGTGGTTCTGTTAGTTCTATGGCTACTCAGAGTGCCAGTGTATTAACTGTTAGGGTTAACGGTTGGCTTGGTGGTAGTTTTGGTGATGATGATGGACCTCCGGGAGGAGGATCCGGCGGTGGAAATATGGGAGACGAACTTCCTGTTGGAGACGTCACATTGCCTATGGTCTTGTTTGCTTTGGTTATATACTTTGTTTACAGAGGGGTGACCACATCGAAAAGAAAGAATAATTTATAAGAAATATATGAAACCAAGATAAGAGTAAGAGATAGCGATAACTGCTATTTCTTATTTTTTTTTGTTGTATATAGGGTCAATCTGTTTAAGGACTGAAAGAATCTATATTTCCACGACTTTTGGCTTAATGGTCAAAAGGAATGGTATTTTTAAATATTTTGCCCCTGAATCTGTCATTTTTTTTAAACAAAATTATCTATATAGAATAGTTACAAGTTACAAGTTACGAGTTACGAGAAGGAAAAGAAGAGTTGGGAGTTTTGAGTAATAAGTTGTAAGAATAGTTACAAGTTACGAGTTACAAGTTAGCCCCCCTTTGTCCCCCCAAGGGGGGAATACGCGAAGCGATGATGATTGAAAACTGTTACTTTTGTCACCTTTGTCACCTTTTTTGAGTTTTGAGTGTACGAGCTTGCAAGCGTACAAGTTTACAAGAAAAGAATGGCGCGAAGCGATGATGATTGAAAAGTGTTACTTTTGTCACCTTTGTCACCTTTTAAGTTTTTGAGTTTACAAGCTCGCAAGCGTACAAGTTTACAAGAACGAAGAATGGGGCGAAGCGATGATGACTAAAACTGTTACTTTTGTCACCTTTTTTTAGTAAATTAGCTGTTTGTCATTAGTTTATAGCTATTGGCTACTCTTTGAATACTGAAATCTTGCCCGCAGGGCAACATCTTCATAACCGTATGCAAGCGAAGCGCGGCTTACGGTAAATGAAATAAAGGAATAAACGCTGTCTGAAAGACAGGACTTCTGAAAAGTGTTACTTTTGTCACTTTTTCAGAATTATAGTAAACTTGAAATCTAGTAAACTTAAATACTGATAAACTATTTACTGAGAACTGTCACCTTTGTCACCTTTTCTAATAATAACCCCTCCAAAGGGGAGGTTATCTCCTCTCCTTTGGAGGGGTTGGGGGAGGAGAGTACCTATTCAGCCGACTCTATCCAGTTCACGATTTTATCACAGAAAGGGTCTTCACGTGGAGCGACAAAATCGACTAATTGTCCGTTTTCGTCAACTAAGAATTTCTGGAAGTTCCATTGTACCTCAGCGTCTATTTTGCCGTTTTCGGATTTCTCGGTAAGCCATTTATAGACAGGAGCTTTGTCTTCGCCTTTTACATCTATCTTACTCATTATCGGGAATGTGACGTCATATTTTAGCGTACAGAAGGTTTTTATTTCTTCGTTCGTTCCGGGTTCTTGACCGTTGAAGTTGTTTGCCGGAAAGCCGACGACCACAAAGTTATCGTCTTTATACTTTTCGTATAGCTGTTGCAGCTTTTCGTATTGAGGGGTTAATCCGCATTTTGACGCCACATTTACAACCAGCACCTTTTTCCCTTTGAGCGATGAAAGGTCGAAATCGTTGCCGTCGATGTCTTTTACTTGAAAGTCATACAATGATTTTTGTCCCAGCATAGTTACTGATAATAAACTGAATAGGAATGTAAAAATAATTTGTTTCATCAGCGATTGTGTTATATTGGTTAATAATAGTGAGTTTACGCAAATGTAGTCAATACTTTATTAGTTTAATTTATTAGCCTGTGAATTTATCTAAAATGCCGGGGCTTTATTATATATCAGGTATTTTCCGATACGGATAATATTTATTCTTTTCAAAAAGGCTATCTTTATGCCTTCAAAAATGAAATAAGATGGATTTTAGTTTAGAGGTCTTTTCCATAGTCCTGTTTTTTGGAGCTTGTCTCGCCGGTTTCGTGGGTTCCCTTACGGGATTAGGAGGCGGAGTCATTGTGATACCTTTGCTCACGCTGGTTTTCGGCGTGGACATAAGGTATGCGGTCGGCGCGGCTTTAGTGACTTCAATAGCCACCTCTTCCGGCGCGGCGGCGGCTTATATCAAAGAACGGATAACCAATGTGCGTATAGGTATGTTCCTCGAAATAGCCACGACAATAGGGGCTGTGGTAGGAGCTATTATAGCCATATACCTCGACAAGGCATATCTTGCTATCTTGTTGGGTATAGTGCTGATTTTTTCGGCTATCCGTTCCATAAGAAAAAAGGACGACACATACGATTTTTCCGCTCCCGGTGATAAGTTAGGCGTGGCGTTGAAATTGAATGGCTCGTATCCGGCGAAGGGTAGGGGAGAGGTAAGATATAATGTGCACAATGTGATTGGCGGTTTCTCCCTGATGACCGTTGCCGGAGTCTTGTCGGGCTTGTTGGGTATTGGTTCGGGCGCGTTGAAAGTCTTGGCGATGGATACAGCGATGAAAATACCTTTCAAGGTATCCACGACCACCAGTAACTTTATGGTTGGTGTAACAGCGGCCGCGAGCGCCGTGATCTATTTTCAACGCGGCTACATCGATCCGGGATTAGCTATGCCGATTGTGGTCGGTGTATTGTTGGGCGCGTTCTTCGGTTCAAAAATTTTACCCAAGGCAAATGTGCGGAAACTAAGGTTGCTGTTTAGCATTGTTATTCTGTTTTTGGCTATTTCGCTTATATATAATGGTCTGACCGATAAAATGTGATAAAATGAAGAATGTTTTTTCTAAAGGATTTTGGGCGGAAAGGGATATGGAGCTTCTTATCGGTAAATTGTTGCGGTACGGGCTTGAGCTTGCTTGCGGCATCACACTCTTTGGCGGCGTCATCTACCTGTTTCAGAATCATGGCATGTCGATACGGCATTATATGTCTATCCCCGAAGAACAGCCGTTTCCGGGCGTGGATTATTATTTAAGGGAATTATCGACTATTGTGCCGAGGGCTTTGTCTTTCGACGGGGCGGCTATCATACAATTAGGCGTATGTGTATTAATCGCGACCCCTATTCTGCGGGTGGCGTTCTCAGTCATTGGTTTCCTGATCGAAAAAGATTATATGTATGTGGCGATAACATTGATTGTGTTGTGTATTATTATGGCTAACATGTTTTTAGGATTACATTGATTATGATTAT